>NZ_JBGMOE010000128.1:0-1350 GCF_041424195.1 Tardiphaga sp.
GATCCCAATCCCGAGTTCGACCTGTTCATTCCGGCGCTCGGCGATCTTCCGCTCAAGGACCAGCGGGAGGTCATGGAGCGCCCGTTCTTCTCGCTCCAGAAGCGCAAGCGGCTGAAGCCGATCGAGTATCGCAGCCCGGATGGCGAGGCCTGGGTGCGCGTGCAGGCCATTCCCGACTACGGCATGGCCACGATCTGGGACGCCGATATCCTGATATGGGCCGCGTCCACGCTCAACCGCATGAAGCAGCAGGGGCTGAACGATCTGCCCCGCACGCTGACAACCACGCCCTACGACCTACTGCGGGCGATCAAGCGCAGCACAGGGGGCAGGGACTATCAGGAGCTGCAAGCTGCGCTCCTCCGGCTCCAGACGACTTCGATCACAACTTCGATCCGCGCGACGAAGCGCCGGCAGAAGGCTGGCTTCAACTGGCTCGACAGCTGGACCTTCGACACCGACGCCGAAACGGAGCAGCCGCGCGGCATGACGCTGACCCTCTCGGATTGGGTCTATGAGGGCATCGTCAACGAGAAGTCGCTGCTCACCATGCACCCCGACTATTTCCTACTCTCCGGAGGGTTGGAGCGGGCGCTCTATCGTATCGCGCGAAAGCACGCCGGCACGCAGCGCGGTGGGTGGACTTGCCGGGTAGAGGTGCTTCGCGACAAAACCGGCAGCGATGCCCAGCCCAAGGAGTTCAACCGGATGCTTCGGCGGGTGATCGAGGCCGACCAGCTCCCCGACTATGCGATGGAGCTGACCGAGACGACGGACAAAAGCCCGGCCGTGTTGTTCAGGCTCCGCGGCGAGGCCGAGGCACTGGCACTCGCCGAGAGAATGCGCGCCGAGGAGGAGCGGCGCGCCCGTTTCGACGCCGAGCGCAAGCGGGCCGAGGAAGTCGATGCACAGATGGACCGGCTTGCCGGCCGCCGCTGACTATCGGGGTTTCACACACCGCAAGCCCAACTATCGGGGTTTCACACACCGGCCAGCGATGCTGCCTGAACCCTGACATGCTTCGGGCGATGCCGGAGCCACCAGCCAGGCTGTGGATAACTGGCACCGGAGGCCCCTTTTCGGCTCCAGAGTCTCGGGGTTTCACCCACCTTGGCGTCGGGGTATCACCCACCGCACTATCGGGGTATCACACACCGAATCACGGGGTTTCACCCACCGGGCCGGCTGGCAAGCAGTTGATAAACAAAGCAAGATTCCGCTTTTTGAGCGGCTTAACTTGTTTAACGATTCCTATTTAACAGAATCTCTTAACGACAGGGCTCACCCAAAACCGTCAACCTGAGAAGGGCAAGCGGAATTGGCCTACGGCCAATGCGCCTTCGATCCGTG
>NZ_JBGMOE010000129.1:0-7813 GCF_041424195.1 Tardiphaga sp.
GCATCACCGACCTGATGGTCAAGGAAGGCCTCATCAACCTCGACTTCGCCGACGTGCGCGCAGTCATGAAGGAGATGGGCAAGGCGATGATGGGCACCGGCGAAGCCACCGGTGAGAAGCGTGCGCTGACCGCAGCGGAAGCTGCGATCGCCAACCCGCTGATCGACGACAGCTCGATGAAGGGTGCCCGCGGCCTGCTGATCTCGATCACCGGCGGCAAGGACCTGACCCTGTTCGAAGTCGACGAAGCCGCCACCCGTATTCGTGAAGAAGTCGATGCCGACGCCAACATCATTGTCGGCGCCACCTTCGACGAGAGCCTCGACGGCGTGATTCGCGTGTCGGTCGTCGCCACCGGCATCGAGCAGGCCATGCTGGCCCGCAATTCCTCGGCTCCGGTCACCACCGTGACCTCCGCCGTTGCCGCTCCGGCTGGCAATACTGCCCCGGATGCGCGTCTGGCCGATCTGACCGCGCGTCTGCGTGCTGACAACCAGCGCATCGCTGCTGCCGCCGCCGCCAAGGCTGCCGGCGCTCCGGTTCCGGCCGCTGCACCCCGCGCGCCGGCGACCAGCCACGAGCGTGCCGCGCTTGCCGCCATCGCCGCTGCTGTGGCTCCGGAAGCCGCTGCGCCGCAGCAGTATGGCGATGTGACTGTGCGCCCGATTGCGCAGAAGCCCTCGCTGTTCCCGGAAGCGCCGCGCCAGGAAGCCCCGATGGAAGCGCCGATTCCCGAACAGTTCATTCCGCCGTCGGCTGAACGCGCCCCGCTGCGCGCTCCGCGGATGCCGAAATTCGAAGAACTGCCGATGCCGGCCCAGAACGAGATCCGTCAGGCACGCGGCGAATCGGACGAGGAACCGCAGAAGGCTCGCCTGTCGCTGCTGCAGCGTCTGGCCAATGTCGGTCTCGGCCGCCGCGACGAGGACTCGGAAGCGCCGGTCTCCGGCCGTCCGTCAGCTCCGCCGATGGCTCCGATGCCGCCGCTGCCTGAACGTAAGCCACAGCGCAGCGTCGCCCAGCAGATGGGCAACGAACCGCCGGTGTCCGAATATGCCCGCCGTCCGGCGCCGCAGGGCCTCGATTCCCACGGTCGTCCGGCACCTGTTGCGCCGGCGCCACAGGGCGACGATCATCTGGATATCCCGGCCTTCCTGCGCCGCCAGACCAGCTGACATTTGTTACAATCGTGTCGAAGACCAAAGCCCCGGCTGGATCAGCCGGGGCTTTCGTTTGTGACAGTCGCCAAAACCGCTGCGATTTGTTAACCTATTGATAGTAAGTCATTAATCTTTACAGGTGCGCTCTGCCGAGGCTCGCAGGAGCTAGGAAACCGTCAGAAATATTGGTTAACCCCTGGCTTGATTGCGGCAAAGGTGGGGTAACAATCGGTAAAAAAGCGTGAGTTGGCGCACTTTGTGGCAGGGGTTAATGTAACTGCGACTCGGGGACTCAGGAGGCCGCAAGGTTCGACTGAGAGAGTCCCTCTCATGACGAGAGGCTACTTGGGTGGGTACCATATGACTTTCAGCCGACAGACCACGCTTGGATCGCAAGCCACCGTTACGGGTGTCGGCGTCCATTCCGGAAAGCCTGTCAGCCTCACCCTCGGACCTGCTCCCGTCGATGCAGGTTACATCTTTGTCCGCACCGGTCTTGAAGGTGCCGATCGCGAAATCCAGGCCAACGCCAAGTCAGTCATCGCCACCGAGTTTGCCACCGTGCTCGGCGATCGTGAAGGCCCGATTGTTTCTACCGCCGAACATGTTCTCGCTGCGCTGCGCGGCATGGGCATCGACAACGCCGTCATCGAAGTCGATGGACCGGAAGTACCGATCATGGACGGCTCCGCAGCCGCCTTCGTCGCCGCCATCGATCAGGCCGGCATCGTGGAGCAGGGCGCCCGCCGCCGCTTCATTCAGGTTCTCAAACCGGTGCAGGTTGCCATCGGTGACAGCTTCGGCGAGATCCGCCCCCACGCTGCGGGCTTCCGCGCCGAGGTGGAAATCAGCTTCGCCAATCCGATGATTGGCCGCCAGAGCTACGTGCTCGATCTCAATCCCCAAAGCTTCCGCCGCGATATCGCCCGTGCCCGCACCTTCGGTTGCATGAACGACGTGGCCCGCCTCTGGAGCGCCGGTTTCGCGCTCGGCGCGTCCTTCGAGAATTCCGTCGTGTTCGACGATGACAAGCTGCTCAACACCGAAGGCCTGCGCTACGCCGATGAATGCGCCCGCCACAAGGTGCTGGACGCTGTCGGCGATCTCGCGCTGGCCGGTCTGCCGATCCTGGGCGCCTACCGCTCGGTGCGTGGCGGCCACAAACTCAACAATGCCGTGCTCTGCGCCCTGATGGCCGATCGTTCGGCCTGGAAGGTCGTCGAAGCCGACGCAGCTCACCTTCAAAATGCTCCGGCCCGCCGTGGCCGCGCCAGCGCCGATGTCACCTCGGGCATGCTTGGCGGCATGATCGCGCCCGCTTTCGGCCCGGACGTTTCCTGAGATCGGGCCTTTCCGGCCTCTTTCACCCGCTATCGGTGTTTTGCGTTGCGCTTTTCCGCGGACGCTGACCTTTGCGTGCACCGGGACATGCCCGGTAACCATAACTCCCTGTATCTCCACATCCTTCGCCTTAATCCGGGCGAAATGGCTCCGTATCCGGTTGGTTAACGGACTTCATTCGGGTAGATAGAGCACGCGGTCGCCAAGCGAAGCTGCGGGCGCGTATCCGGTTGGTCCGTGATTGTGCGCGATATCACGCGCAGACACCGCATGAAGGCGTCAGGTCTCAGATATATGTCGGCACAGCGCATTACGCTCGAATCCCGTGACTCCCTGCTCACCCGCTTCGGCCGCCATGTGCGGTTGGCGTCGGGCCTCGTCGTGCTGGCGGTGCCGCTGAGCGGCTGCGGCACGGGCGCGATCTGGGACAAGTTCAGCAGCAAGGACGACACCTTCGTCGAGGAGCCGGCCGACAAGCTCTACAATGAGGGCTTGTACCTCATGAACCAGACCAAGGATCCGAAGGCCGCCGCGAAGAAATTCGAGGAAGTCGATCGTCAGCATCCGTATTCGGAGTGGGCGCGCAAGTCGCTGCTGATGTCGGCCTATGCGGCCTACGAATCCGGCGACTACGACACCTGCATCGGCTCGGCGACGCGCTATGTCACCCTGCATCCCGGCAGCCCGGATGCGGCCTATGCGCAGTATCTGATCGCGGCCTCGCATTACGACCAGATCCCGGACATCTCGCGCGACCAGGGCCGCACCGAAAAGGCGATGGCTGCGCTCGAGGAAGTGGTCCGCAAATATCCGACCTCGGAATATGCGACCTCGGCCAAGAAGAAGCTGGAAGGCGCACGCGACCAGATCGCCGGCAAGGAAATGGAAATCGGCCGCTACAATCTCGACAAGCGCAACTACACCGGCGCCATCAATCGCTTCAAGACCGTGGTGACGCAGTATCAGACCACGCGTCACGTGGAGGAGGCGCTGATGCGCCTGACCGAGGCCTATATGGCGATCGGCGTGGTCGGCGAGGCGCAGACGGCTGCCGCCGTGCTTGGCCACAACTTTCCTGACAGCAGGTGGTACAAAGACGCCTACAATCTTGTAAAGTCCGGCGGTCTCGAGCCGAGCGAGAACAAGGGGTCTTACCTGAGCAAGGCCTTCAAGAGATTTGGCCTCGGTTAGGAACTGACCTCTCATGCTGGCCCGTCTGTCGATCCGTGACATTGTCCTGATCGAACGGCTCGATATCGAGTTTTCCCGCGGTCTTGCAGTGCTGACCGGTGAAACCGGCGCCGGCAAATCGATTCTTCTCGATGCTTTTGCGCTCGCCCTCGGTGGCCGCGGCGATGCCGGCCTGGTGCGCCACGGCGCCGAACAGGGGCAGGTGACAGCCGTGTTCGATCTGGCCATGGGCCATCCGGCACTGGCGATTCTCAAGGACAACGGTTTCGACGACGATTCCGGCGAGATGATTCTGCGCCGTGTGCAGCTCGCCGACGGCCGCACCCGTGCCTTCATCAACGATCAGGCGATCTCCGTGCAGACCATGAAGGCGGTCGGCGCCGCGCTGGTCGAGATCCATGGCCAGCACGATGAGCGCGCCCTCGTGGATGCCGCCACGCATCGCCGGCTGCTTGACGCTTTCGCCGGGCTGGACAAGGACGTCACCGCGCTGGAGACCCTCTGGGAGGCCCGCAAGACCGCCTATGCGGCGCTGGAGGCCCATCGCTCCAATATGGAGCGCGCCGCCCGCGATGCCGATTATCTGCGCCATGCCGCCGATGAGCTGAAGAAGCTCAATCCGAAGGAAGGTGAGGAGACGCAGCTCGCCGAACGTCGCACCGGCATGATGCAGGGCGAGAAGATCGCGGCGGATCTGCGCGAGGCGCAGGAGGCTGTGTCCGGCCATCATTCGCCGATCTCGTCGCTGGCCGCCGCCGTGCGCCGGCTGGAGCGCCGCGCCGGATCAATGCCGACATTGGTGGAGCCCGCAGTGAAGGCGATCGACGTCGCCATCAACGCGCTGGAAGAGGCCGACCAGCATCTCAGCGCTGCGCTCATCGCCGCCGATTTCGATCCCGCCGAACTCGAGCGCATCGAGGAACGGCTGTTCGCGCTGCGCGGCGCCGCGCGGAAATATTCGACACCGGTGGAAGGACTCGCCGCGCTGGCCGCGAAATACTTTGCCGACGTCGCCACCATCGATGCCGGCGCCGGCCAGCTCAAGGGACTGGAAACCGCAGCCTCGGAGGCCGACAAGAAGTATAGCGCTGCGGCGACGAAGCTGTCCGCGGCGCGGGTGAAATTTGCCGACAAGCTCGACAAGGCTGTCATCGCCGAACTCGGGCCGCTCAAGCTCGAACGTGCGAAATTCATCACCCAGGTCGACAGCGATGCGAACACGCCGGGACCGCAGGGCATCGACCGCGTGGAGTTCTGGGTGCAGACCAATCCCGGCACCCGCCCGGGCCCGATGATGAAGGTCGCCTCCGGCGGCGAACTCTCGCGCTTCCTGCTGGCGTTGAAGGTGGTGCTGTCCGACAAGGGCTCCGCGCCGACTTTGGTGTTCGACGAAATCGACACCGGTGTCGGCGGCGCCGTGGCCGATGCCATCGGTGCGCGGCTCGGTCGCCTCGCCGGCAAGGTGCAGGTGATGGCCGTCACCCACGCCCCGCAGGTCGCAGCGCGCGCCGACCAGCATCTTCTGATTTCGAAGGACGCCCTCGACAAGGGCAAGCGCGTCGCGACCCGCGTCAACACCCTGGCGAAAGATCACCGCCGCGAGGAAATCGCGCGAATGCTGGCGGGTGCGGAGATCACCGCCGAAGCGCGGGCAGCCGCGGACCGGTTGCTCAAGGGCGCGGCGTAGAGATCAAGTTGTCATTCCGGGGCGCTCGCTCTTGCGAGCGAACCCGGAATGACAGTATGGGGCAGCCCGTTGTTGGCGTCCGCGCAACACGTTATTCTGAGCCATGGCGAAGACATCAAAAATCACTCCCCCCGACATCTCCACGCTCACCAGGCCGAAAGCCAAGGTCGAGCTGATACGGTTGTCGCTGGAGATGGAGGCGCACAACAGGCGCTACTATCAGGAGGATGCGCCGACGGTGTCGGATGCGGAGTACGACGCGCTGCGTCGCCGCGTCGAGGCGATCGAGGCGAAGTTTCCCGATCTCGTCACTGGCGCGTCGCCGACGCAGACGGTCGGCGCAGCTCCGGCGCGCGGCTTTGCCAAGGTGCAGCACGTGGTGCCGATGCTGTCGCTGGGCAATGCGTTCAGCGACGAGGAGGTCACGGAGTTCGTCACCCGCATCCAGCGCTTCCTCAAGCTCGACGAAATCCCCGCCATCGTCGCCGAGCCGAAGATCGACGGCCTGTCGCTGTCGCTGCGCTACGAGAATGGCGAACTCATCCGCGCCGCCACGCGGGGCGACGGTTTCACCGGTGAGGACGTCACGGCGAATGTCCGTACCATCAAGGACATTCCAACGACGCTGAAGGGCAAGCACATCCCCGCCGCCTGCGAATTGCGCGGCGAGGTCTATATGCTGAAGAGCGATTTCCTTGCCCTGAATAAAAAGCAGGAAGAGGCCGGCGACACCGTGTTCGCAAATCCGCGCAACTCGGCAGCGGGCTCGTTGCGCCAGAAGGACGTCGCGATCACGGCGTCAAGGCCGCTGAAATTCTTCGCCTATGCCTGGGGCGAGATGTCTGACTATCCGATGCCGGAGCCGACCCAGCACGCGATGATCGACTGGCTTCACAAAGCCGGTTTCACAGTCAATCCCGAGATCACACTCTGCAAGAGCGTGGACGACGCGCTGGCTTTCTATCGGCGCATCGGCGAGATCCGCGCCAAGCTCGGCTATGACATCGACGGCGTGGTCTACAAGGTCGATCGCATCGACTGGCAGGCGCGGCTCGGTTTTGCCGGCCGCGCGCCGCGCTGGGCCATCGCGCATAAATTCGCGGCCGAGCAGGCGACGACGGTGCTGGAGAAGATCGACATCCAGGTCGGCCGCACCGGCGCGCTGACGCCGGTGGCGCGGCTGACGCCGATCACGGTGGGCGGCGTCGTGGTGTCGAATGCGACGCTGCACAATGCCGATTACATCAAGGGCATCGGCAATGACGGCCAGCCGCTGCGCGACGGCGTCGATATCCGCGAGGGCGACACCGTCATCGTGCAACGCGCCGGTGACGTCATTCCGCAGGTCGTCAATGTCGTCCTCGACAAGCGGCCGAAAAGCGCGAAGCCGTATGAATTTCCCACCAAATGCCCGGTCTGCGGCAGCCACGCGATCCGCGAGAACGACGAGGTCGTCACGCGCTGCACCGGCGCGCTGGTGTGTCCGGCGCAGGCGGTCGAGAAGCTCAAGCATTTCGTCTCGCGGCTGGCCTTCGACATTGACGGCCTCGGCGACAAGCAGATCCAGGAATTCTACGACGAGGGCATCATCATGCATCCCGTCGATATCTTCACACTGCAGAAGCGCGACGAGCGCGCCAGCAAGAAGCTGCGCGACCGCGAGGGCTATGGCGAGACCTCGGTGCGCAATCTCTTTGCGGCCATCGATGATCGCCGCAAGATCGAGCTCAATCGCCTGATCTTCGCCCTCGGCATCCGCCACATCGGCGAAGGCAATGCCAAGCTGCTCGCGCGCCACTATGGATCATTCGCAGCGTTCCGCGATGCGATGCTGGCGGCGATTGCGGGGCAGGGCGGCGAGGAGAATACGTCCGAAGCCTATGCCGATCTCAATGCCATCGACGGCGTCGGTGAAATCGTCGCGGATGCGGTCGTCGAATTCTTCGCCGAGAAACGTAATGTGAAGGCGCTCGACGAATTGCTCGGCGAGATCGAGGTGCTCGATGTCGCGCAGGCCAAGACCGATACGCCGGTGGCCGGCAAGACGGTGGTGTTCACGGGCTCACTGACCAAGTTCACGCGCGACGAAGCCAAAGCCGGCGCCGAGCGCCTCGGCGCCAAGGTCGCAGGCTCGGTGTCGAAGAAGACCGACTATGTGGTGGCCGGCGAGGATGCCGGCTCGAAGCTCACCAAGGCGCGGGATCTCGGCGTTGCGGTGCTCACGGAAGACGAGTGGCTGGCGCTGATCGGCGGGTAGGGCGGTCGGGCTTCGCGCAGCCGCCCTCAGGCAAACCCAATGGTTTGCCGGGGAATGACAGTGTGGGGCGGCAAGACAGCGCCCAAACATTTTTTCCTATCTCTATTGACAATATCCCCATCTTGATTATTTTCCCTTTCGTCCTGCCCCACCGAGAGGGGCGATCGCGATCGTCAC
>NZ_JBGMOE010000130.1:0-1342 GCF_041424195.1 Tardiphaga sp.
GTCGTGAGCAGACTCTACATCAGAATGAGGGACCTTTCGGGGGGCAGGTCACGCGGATCGTCTATCGCCATCTTTCGACCTTCTACACGTGGGCGCTCACCAGACTCGAGCATATGCCTGCTAATCCCTGCCGGGACGCGTGGCGTCCGAAGCGGAATGAACCTCGTGATCGCGTACTCAGCGACCGAGAACTCGCGGCGCTATGGCAATCTGCGGTCGAGGATGGCTATCCGTTCGGTCACCTTGTGCAGATGCTTGTCCTTACGGCTCAACGCCGGGGAGAAGTGCTTGATGCAGCTTGTGACGAGTTCGATTTCAAGGCGAAGGTCTGGACCGTCCCAGGTGACCGAGCGAAAAATGGCAAAGCGAATGTAGTGCCGCTGTCCGCGCAGGCCCTTGCAGTAATCACCGAGGTCTTCATGGCTGCGGGGATCGACCCTGACGACGCCCACAAGCAATCCCAGATTCTGTTGGCATCGAAGGTCACCAGCACGAACAGCGTTAGCGGCCTCTCGAAAGCATGGAAGCGGATCAGAGCAAGTGTGGACGAGAAGCTCGGCTACGAAGCCGGTCACTTCACAATGCATGACATTCGGCGGACGGTGGCAACTGGCCTCCAGCGTCTCGGCATACCTCTGGTGGTTTCTGAAGCGGTCCTCAATCACCAGTCAGGATCAGCTATGGCCGGTGTGGCGGGGGTCTATCACCGACACCAGTATACCAACGAGAAGCGCGAGGCGTTGGCGTTGTGGGGTAAGGAGGTAATGCAGATTGTAGCCAAGTACCCAGCCGAGGCCAAAAGCAGCTAAATTCCCGTGCAGTCGCTTGCTTGCGAAATGGTCCAGCCCGGCAACAATCCGTCGATTGCCTCTGTTTCGGCTAACTTGCGGATAGACCGCTAAAAGCGCCAATGGCGAAGGACGTCGCGGACATATCCGGGCGTCTCGCCATTCCGCGGTATACCGCCCGCGCGTTCGACTGCACCTGGACCGGCATTGTAGGCCGCGACAGCGAGGTGAACCACGCCGAACCTGTCGAGCATCTGCCTTAGATACCGCGCCGCGCCGAAGATATTGGCCATGGGGTCAAAGCGATTGAAGACGCCGAGTTCCTTTGCCGTTGCTGGCATCAGCTGGCCAAGGCCCGCAGCGCCTGCCGGGCTGACAGCAAGGGGGTTATAGCGGGATTCCGTCCAGACGAGCGCGTCGAGCAGGCCGGTGGGCAATGAATACTTCGCTTCCGCCGCATAGACGTGGGGCAGGTAGCTCGCCCGCCGAAACCCGGATGGGTGTGGACCGGCGTGCAAAAGGGACCCCGTTAGCGGGGTGATCGGCGTCTAAAA
>NZ_JBGMOE010000131.1:0-7700 GCF_041424195.1 Tardiphaga sp.
GCGTGCCCATCACGATCAGCACCTGATCCTGGCTGGCGCCGATCGGAATCTGCTCCAGCGCACCGGGCGGCAGGATATAACCCTTCTGGAATTGCTCGGCGCAGGCGCCCAGCGTGACGCACAGGGCCGCGACCGCGAGTGCTGCGCGCATGCCGCGCCAGCCACGTGTCAGCCGCGCCTTCGCGCTGGTGGAGGTCGAAATTGTCATAGCGGAGGGGGTCCCATCCTCTTGCATCCCGGAAGGCGTTGACGTACCGGGCAGAACCTCTGAATGCAACATGCGCGCGCCCGAGGGGCCCGCCTGAGGAACCCAAGATGGTCTGGCCGTTCAGTCACTTCAGAAAGCCCCCGGCGCCGTTGCGCGGCACCATTGAAGCCATCTATGGCATGATCGTGGCGCAGGCGCGAGAACCCTTGTTTTATCGGGACTTGGGGGCACCGGATACGGTAAACGGGCGTTTCGATATGTTGCTGCTGCACCTGTGGCTGGTGCTGCGCCGGATGAATCCGAAGGATGAATTGTCGCAGGGGCTTTTCGACAGGTTCTGCAGCGACATGGATGACAATCTGCGCGAACTCGGCACCAGCGACGTGAAGGTGGCGAAAAAGATGCGGGAATTCGGCGATGCGTTTTACGGCCGGACAGGGGCCTATGACGCAGCGCTGGGCGCGGGCAGGGAGCCTCTGGCGGCGGCGCTGTCGAAGAATATCTATTATGGCATGAATATCGAGAACGCCCGGCGTCTCGCTGTTTATGTCGAAGCGGCGAATGCCCATCTGGGCACGCTCGATACAACGACACTGACATCAGGCGCGTGGCACTTCCCGTCGCCTGCGGAAACCTTGGTAACGACATGAACAGACCCGACGGTACCGTGGATCTCACGCCGCCCTGGAGCGTGCCGATCGCCGTGATCCAGATTCCCGAGACGGGGCTGGCGCGCGACATCGAGGCCACCCCCGAGCAGCGCAAGGGAATCGCCGCGCTGGGCGGCCTCGTCAGCGTGGGCGCTGCCAAGGGCGAATTGCTGCTGACCCCCGTGAAGGGCGGCACGGTGCATGTCACCGGCCGCATCTGGGGCAAGGTCGAGCAGACCTGCGTGGTGACGCTGGATCCGGTGGCTGCCGATTTCGAAGAAGAGATCGACCTGATTTTCGCGCCGCCGTCGCAGATTCGCGAACTGGCCGAATCGGTGGACGAGGATATCGAGAGCGACGAGGAGACCCCGGATCCGCCGGAGCCGATCGAAAACGGCATTATCGACCTCGGCAAACTGGCCACGGACGCCCTGTTTCTGGGGCTGGATCCGTATCCCCGTAAGCCGGATGCCGTGTTCGAGCCCGTTATTGAGGCGCCGGACCCCGACGAGCACCCGTTTGCGGCCCTGAAAGCGCTGAAAACAGAGCCCGAGAAACCGAAATCCAAGAAGCCCGGGAAGGGCTGAGCCCAGGCGCGATTCCACGCTCGCAGCGGCTGGCGGGACAAAAGCGCCCGGTCAAGATGTTGTATCGGGTCACGGAAACGCTATTGTCCCCGGCCGAAATCGGGTTAATGCCATAACTTCGCCGTCTGCCGCCGAATGCGGCAGGCTTCGTCCGCGGCCACGAGCGTCACAGGCCGCAAGAGACAGGTTTCCGGAACGTCCATGCCGAAAAAGGTTCGCATCGCGCTAGACGCCATGGGTGGCGATATCGGCGCATCGGTGGTCATTCCCGGCGCCGCGATTTCGTTGACCCGGCATCCCGACAGTGAGTTTCTGCTGTTTGGTGACAGCGCGCTGATCGAGAAAGAACTCGCCAATCATCCGGCACTGAAGGCCGTATCCAAGGTGATCCATACCGACGTCGCCGTCAGCATGCATGACAAGCCGAGCCAGGCGCTGCGCCGTGGCCGCAAGGTCTCGTCCATGTGGCTGGCGATCGAGGCGGTCAAGAAGGGCGAGGCCGATGTGGCGGTTTCCGCCGGCAATACCGGTGCGCTGATGGCGATGGCGCGGTTCTGCCTGCGCATGCTGGACGGCATCGAACGCCCCGGTCTGGCCGCGATCTGGCCGACCACGCGCGGCGACTCGGTGGTGCTCGATCTCGGCGCCACCATCGGCGGCGACGCTCAGCATCTGAAGACGCTCGCCGTGATGGGCAGCGCCATGGCCAGTGCGCTGTTCGATCTGGCGCGGCCGACGGTCGGCCTGCTCAATATCGGCGTCGAGGAAATCAAGGGCGGCGACGAGATCCGTGATGCGGCCGAACTGCTGCGCACCGCCAATCTGCCGCAGCTCGAATTCGTCGGCTTCGTCGAGGGCGACGGCATCGGCCGCGGCGACGCCGACGTGATCGTCACCGAAGGCTTCAGCGGCAATATCGCGCTGAAGGCGGCGGAGGGCACCGCGCGCCAGTTCGCCGAATATCTGCGCAATGCCATGGCCCGTACCTGGCGCTCGCGCATCGGCTATCTGTTCGCCAAGAACGCCTTCAAGGCGGTGCGCGACAAAGTCGATCCCAACAAGTCCAACGGCGCGGTATTTCTCGGCCTGCGCGGCATCGTCGTGAAAAGCCACGGTGGCACCAATGCGGATGGCTTCGCCTATGCGGTGGATGTCGGCTACGACATGGTCCGCTACGACCTTCTCACCAAGATCAATCAAATGCTCAACCGCGACGGCGACGCGCTCCCTGCGAGCCCGGCCGCGCAGGAGGCTGTCTCGTGACTGCGATACGTTCGGTCGTGCTCGGCTGCGGCTCTTACCTGCCGGAGCGGATCCTGACCAATGCCGAACTGGCATCCAAGGTCGACACATCGGACGAGTGGATCGTCCAGCGCACCGGCATCAAGCAGCGGCACATCGCTGCCGATGGCGAGTTCACCTCGCATCTGGCGATCAAGGCCGCGCAGGCCGCGCTGGCCAATGCCGGCGTCGATGCGCAGTCGATCGATCTGATCGTGCTGGCGACCTCGACCCCGGACAATACGTTCCCGGCAACCGCCGTTGCGGTGCAGAACGCGCTCGGCATCACCCATGGCGCGGCGTTCGACCTGCAGGCCGTGTGTTCCGGCTTCATCTTTGGGCTGACCACCGCCGACAGCCTGCTGCGCACCGGCGCCGGCAAGCGCGCGCTGGTGATCGGCGCGGAAACCTTCTCGCGCATTCTCGACTGGAGCGATCGCGGCACCTGCGTGTTGTTCGGCGACGGCGCCGGTGCGGTGGTGCTGGAAGCCCAGACCCAGCCCGGCGACGTCAGCGATCGCGGCGTGCTGACCACGCATCTGCGCTCCGACGGCCGGCACAAGGAAAAGCTGTATGTCGATGGCGGTCCGTCCTCGACCCAGACGGTGGGTTACCTGCGCATGGAAGGCCGCGAGGTCTTCAAACATGCGGTGGGCATGATCACCGACGTGATCGTCGATGCCTTCAAGGCCACCGGCGCCAGCGCCGAGACCATCGACTGGTTCGTGCCGCATCAGGCCAACAAACGCATCATTGATGCGTCGGCGCACAAATTACATATTGCACCGCAAAAGGTGGTGCTGACCGTGGACCTTCACGGCAACACATCCGCCGCATCGATTCCGCTCGCCCTGTCCGTGGCGGTCAATGACGGCCGTATCAAGAAGGGCGATCTCGTCTTGCTCGAAGCCATGGGCGGCGGCTTCACCTGGGGGTCTGCACTCATTCGCTGGTGATGATGCAGATCGACAACATCTCAAATTGTCATGATTTTCCATGCCTTTGCATCGATGGTGACTGTTGACCGGAGCGCGTTAACCTCCTAATTTCTGACGCGAATTTGGTTCGCCGAGAGTTTGTGGGGCAGGCGATGACGGGCACGGGAAAAACAGTCACACGCGTCGATCTGTGTGAGGCGGTCTACCAAAAGGTAGGTCTCTCACGCACGGAGTCGTCCGCGTTTGTTGAACTTGTTTTGAAAGAAATTACGGATTGTCTGGAGAAGGGCGAGACAGTGAAGCTGTCCTCGTTCGGCTCATTCATGGTGCGCAAAAAAGGCGAGCGCATCGGCCGCAATCCGAAGACTGGCACGGAAGTACCGATCTCGCCGCGGCGGGTGATGGTATTCAAGCCGTCTGCGATCCTGAAACAGCGGATCAATGGCGACAGCACTTCTGCAGGCAACGGCAAAGATCACGACGACTAGCTGAAACACCGATTAGATAAACACTGGGCGAACCACAGGGATCCTGCACTTGGACAAAGCGCCGGATGCGTTTCGAACCATAAGCGAGGTCGCTGACGATCTCGATATACCGCAGCATGTTCTGCGGTTCTGGGAAACGCGGTTCACTCAAATCAAACCGATGAAGCGATCCGGCGGCCGGCGATATTATCGCCCGGACGATGTCGATCTGCTGCGCGGCATCCGCCGGTTGCTCTACGGCGAGGGCTATACCATCCGCGGTGTGCAACGAATCCTGAAAGAGAACGGCATCAAGTCGGTGCAGGGGCTGGTGGACGGCCACGCTGCGCCGAGCTTCGCGCCGGTATCTGCCGCCAGCGCGCCACGCGTCCAGGCGAAGCGTCCCGTGGTCGAAGAGGAACACGAGGAAGAAGAGGCCGGGAACGAGGCTGAACGCGACGAGGACATCGAGGAAGAGGCCGAAGACGAGGCTGACGCCGACGCAGCCGAGGACGAGGAAGAAGAGGGCGACGAGGACGACGGCGAAGAGGCTGAAGACGAGGCTGAGGAAGAAGACGAGGAGGAGGCTGCTCCTGCTCCTGTTGTCGCTCGCCGCGCGCCGGATGCCGGTGCCCGCCGCGAACCTCCGATGACATCGGCGTCGCCGCGCGTTGAGCCGCAGTTGCAGCGGCCGCCGTCGCGGGCAAACCCCGTATTGGCAAATCCTGTTGCGGCGCGGCCCGAACCGGTGACGTCGGCTCCGACGCAGAGCGCAAGACCTGCCGTGGCCCCGAGCGCAAGGCCGGGCCCGCAGCGGCGCCTCGATCGCGAGCGGCTGGAAGCCGTGCTCGAGCAGTTGCTCGCCGCCCGTCGGGCGCTCGATACGGCCATGCAGGACGGCTAGTCGCCGTCCCACAACCAATCCGTTTCAATCCGCTCAGCCTTCTTGCGCCTCGGACGGATCGAAGCTACACGATGCCCCATCGGAGCGTAGCGCAGCCCGGTTAGCGCACTAGTCTGGGAGACTAGGGGTCGGAGGTTCAAATCCTCTCGCTCCGACCATTAAAATAAGGCATTTCGTGAATTTCGAAGTGTCGCTCGGTAATCCTACGGTAACCTAACGTACCTGGGAAGGCCCTTTCTGCCAGTCGGGATGGTGGTGGCCATAGACGCGTTCGACCATCTCGGCCGTCATTCCTACCGATTTGGCCGTGTCCCAGATCGAAATACCGTTCTTCAGCAGATGGGTAACCCGGGAATGACGCAAAACGTGTGGTGTCACGTCTTTTCCGAGCTTCGCTGCCTTGACCGCAGCCGGCCACACCTTCTGAAGCTTGGCCACAGGCTGCCAATTCCAGTGGATAACATACGGGCACGGCTCCAGCGGCGCGTCCCCGCGCTTCGCTCGCAGATCGTTGGCCTTGGAGAATGCGGCTTCATCCAACCGCTTCCATCGACGCAGATGGGCCATTAGCCGCTCGCCACCGCGGACAGGCGGGGTGCGCTTATGGCTCTCGGCCACGCCGGGCGGGCGCCGCAACACAATGCTGCTCTCGAACTTCACCATGTCCCAACGCAGGCCGAAGATATTGATTGAGCGCGAGCCGGTATGCCATCCGATGATGATGAATCGGGCCAGCCTCGGGACCCGCCGTGCGGCCCATAGCAGCCGTGCAGCCTCAGTGCGCGTCAGCCAGCGCTCTCGGGCTGGCGAAGCGGCCGGCAGTTTGACTGGGGGAATTGCCTTCAGTGGCCCGTGATAAGCGTGCCAATGATTGATCGCCGAGCGCAGCACCTTCAGGTCATTGCGCGCCCCGGGCCGATTCTTTGTCTCTGCATAGGCAATACAGTTCGCGGCGGTCACGTCTTCGAGCCGCTTCAACCCCCACCACTTTGACAAGTTGCGGACGTTGTATTCGGTGTTCGAGCCGGACGGGATCTGATGCAAATGCTCCACGAGATATGCTTTCAGCAGGTCTGCGAGTGGCGGGTTTTCGTCCCTTTTGGAGACGGTGTGTTTGCTGGTGAGATAATCGTTGAGCGCGCTTTCGGCTTGCGGAAGCTCTCTTGAAGAGAACGGAGTGCGAGTACGGCGCTTGCGGTCGATGATTGTCCATCGGTCGCGCTCTTTGTCGAGCCAGAGATGCGGGCCTCTGCTTTGACGCGGCATTTTTCTACCATGACTTTCAGATCAGTTATTGTGGTGAAGTATTTCCCGCCGATTTTAGATACAGCAAGATTGCCGATCTCGGCCTGGGTCTTCAAGACCCCTGGCGATCGCTTCCCGCGGAAAAAGATTTCCGATGCTTCCTTGAGCGTCAGCAGCTCATCGTCGCGCGGCATCATGTGCCGCCTCCTGATTGTTGCGGAGCGACCGTGGATGCCTTCATGCTTTTGTCAGCATCAATACAAATCCGCACGATGGACGACAGAGCCGACAATATCTCGTGCGGCTTGCAATCGAGGGCTAGGCGCTTGATCTGGTTAAAGTCGCCAGCTAGCCGATCGTCCCGGTCTTCAACCCCAGCCGCATAACCGTCATTGAAAGCGGCAACGTCTTCACTGCCGGTTGCGAAGCACTCGAACGCGCAGTCATCCAAGAACTCGTTGGAACTGGCGTAACCATCCGGGACGTATATTGTGACCGTCTCCCTCATGGCCGCACCGCCGCCCAGATGCACTTGAATCCGAACTTTAGAAGCTCCATTGGCGTTATACGGAATGCGATTTCCTTTTGCGGATTTAGGTCTTCCACCCGCAACGTTTCTCCGAACGCATCGCGCTCGTACTTGATCATCGGTCCTGCCGCGTTGAAGAAAAGAGTCATGGCTTGATCCTCTGTGAAACGATGTAAGTTTTGCCGCTGGACCTCCAGAAATCGCAGCCATCTTTGTCGTCAACGGTGTCCAGCGGGCGGCTCTCTGCGTCCCAGACGACGCGGCTAAATTCTCGCGTCGGCGGCATACGAAATTTGCAGCGGCCGGTCTGGTCCCATTCGCTAGTTGCGTCGGGATTGCGCACGAAGAAATGGCAGGAGCCGCAGTGGCCGGCATCGGCGGACTGATTCAGCGCCAGCACGATCTCGTGTTCTTTAGTCACGGGCGCCCCCATTAGTAGTGGTGTCGCGCCCATGGCGCGTGACCGAGGGGGCATTTTTCATTCTGCGGACGCCCTTGAGTCCGGTCTTCGCCTCTTGGATGACGTTCTCATAAGCCATCTCGATGGCCTCTGATGCGGGGCAGCCCCAATCGTTTTCGGCATGACGACGCATCCGCTCTGGGGGGTCGTAAGCCTTAATCCGCTGTAGAGCATTGAACATCTGCCAATAGTTCTTTTCGCTGATGCTCATGGCCGATCCTCCGAGATAATTTGCAGCGCTGAGCGACGTGGCCGGAACCTGAGGAATTTGCGGGGCCAATGCTCGCCATAACGGCGGCGCTGGATCTTGATCATGCGTCGGCCCCATTCGAGGACAAAGCCCTTGGGCACGTCATGGCGCACTTCGCCAACTAGATCACGGACGTTCTCGTGCAGGTCGCCATAGATCCAGCAGAAGCAGGGCACGGATA
>NZ_JBGMOE010000132.1:0-69323 GCF_041424195.1 Tardiphaga sp.
GAAAAGCTGCTGCTGTTCGGCGGCGCCATCAATCTGGCCGGGCAGGTCAAGGCCAAGGGCGAGCGCCGCAACACCCGCTCGGACTGGATGAAGATCGAGCGCGACCGCGGCATCTCCGTCGTCACCTCGGTGATGACCTTCGAATTCCAGGGCCATGTTTTCAACCTCCTGGACACGCCGGGCCACGAGGACTTTTCGGAAGACACCTACCGCACGCTCACTGCGGTCGACTCGGCCGTCATGGTGATCGACGCCGCCAAGGGCATCGAGGCGCGGACGCTGAAGCTGATCGAGGTCTGTCGTCTGCGCGACATCCCGATCATCACCTTCGTCAACAAGATGGACCGCGAGAGCCGCGACGTGTTCGATCTCCTCGACGAGATCGAGAAGACGCTGGCGCTCGACACCACGCCGATCAACTGGCCGGTCGGCCGTGGCCGCGATTTCATGGGCACCTATGACATCGAGACCGGTGGCATCCGTTTGCTCGAAGGCGGCGGCGCCAAGACGGGCGCGGCCGAGAAGATCAAGATTTCCGATCTGGCCGGCCGCAACGCCAATCTCGATGCCGGCGAGATCGCCGACGAACTCGAACTGGTCAAGGAAGCCTCCAAGCCGTTCGACCTGCAGTCGTTCCGCGAGGGCCACATGACGCCGGTCTATTTCGGCAGCGCGCTGCGCAATTTCGGTGTCGGCGATCTGCTCGAAGGTCTCGGCCGTTTCGCGCCGTCGCCGCGCGCGCAGGAGAGCAATCTGCGCAAGGTCGAGGCCGACGAGCCCCGGATGTCGGCCTTCGTGTTCAAGATCCAGGCGAACATGGATCCGAACCACCGCGACCGCATCGCCTTTGCGCGGCTTTGCTCCGGCAAGCTCACGCGCGGCATGAAGGCCAAGCTGGTGCGCACCGGCAAGAACATGTCGCTGTCGTCGCCGCAATTCTTCTTCGCGCAGGACCGCGCTATTGCCGACGAAGCCTATGCCGGCGACGTGGTCGGCATTCCCAATCACGGCACGCTGCGGATCGGCGACACGCTGACCGATGGCGAGGACATCACCTTCATCGGCGTGCCGTCATTCGCGCCTGAAATCGTTCGTCGCGTCCGCCTCGGCGATGCCATGAAGGCCAAGAAGCTGAAAGAGGCTTTGCAGCAGATGTCGGAAGAGGGCGTCGTGCAGGTGTTCCGCCCGCGCGACGGCGCGCCGGCCTTGGTCGGCGTGGTCGGCCCGCTGCAGCTCGACGTGCTGAAGGCGCGGCTCGATGCGGAATATCAGCTCCCGGTGAGTTTCGAAGTCTCGGAATTCTCGCTGGCGCGCTGGATTTCGTCCGAGGACAAGAAGAAGCTCGAGACCTTCATGTCGAACAACAATTCCGGTGTCGCCGACGACGTCGACGGCGATCCGGTGTTCCTGGCGAAGAACGACTTCTATCTGAACTACACCAAGGAACGCGCTGAAGGGATCGTGTTCTCGGATATCAAGGACGTGAAGAAGCAGGGGTGAGAACGTTTTTCTTTTCCTGAACGCTGCCTAAAGGTGGATAGGCGGGTCAAGCCCGCGTATGACGACTGAATGTGAGGCGACACTCACTGCCACGTCGTGCCTGAGCCTGACCCGGCCATCCCATCTTGGCCCAGCGTGGGCCTTTGGCGCCGCATGATGTCTCAATGCGTCGGCGTTCACGCTTTCTTGAAGCTGCCGGGATCCTCAAGCTGTTCAATCATCCACGGGGCGAGGATCCTGCTTCCGGTGGATCGATTCCAATTTGAGGCATTTCTGCTCAAATTTGATAGCGTTTTCTGGCTACGAGGCACTCGGTGTTGAGGCGTCGGTGTTGAGGCAGTCGCGCCACGACGGCCTGGCCTATGGGAAAGTTTGAGTGAGATGGACGGGGTCGTCGTCAAGACTACGCTCCAACTGATTGCGCCCGGCATATTGGTCGTCTTCGGGATTGCCTTCGTCTGCGCGTGGCTCATCGAGAAGAAGCGCAACTACCTGTTCTTGCTGGCCGGCGCGTGCGTCCTGTTTGCCCTCGGCGCGATGTCGCAGATTCTGGGTTGGCCGCCCGGGGCGGGGCCCAATGCCATCGTGTCGGGCGCGCTCTACACCGCGGCGGTGATCGCCGCCGTGGAGGGCATCCTGCTGCGTTCGAGCAAGCCGCTCGGCCCGGCCATCGATATGGCGATCCTCGCCGCCTTCGTGCTTCTGCTCGCCTATTTCTTTTATATCGACCGTAATCTCATCGCCCGGGTCTACATCCAGAATTTCGGTTACGGCCTCCTGATGGTGATCGCAGCGTGGCGGCTCACCGCCTTGGCGCGGGGGCGATATGTGGACCGGGCTCTGTTCTGGGTGCTGCTGCTGTTTGGGTTGCACTTTTTTCCGCGGACCCTGCTCACGGTCGGATTTACGGCGCCGACCGACAAGACCGCTTTTGCCAATTCGATGTTCTGGCAAGCGCTCCAGTTGTCGCTCGCCGTGCTTGGCGCCGGCCTGGCGTTGGCCATCCTCGCTGCAGCAGTGTCCGACATGATTGACGATCTCCGTCGCGAACGCGACCTTGATCCGTTGACCGGAATCCTGAATCGGCGCGGCTTTCAGGAACGGGTATCGGCCCATCTGCACAAACACGGAGCGAGCCATGCTGCGCTCGCTCTGTGCGACATCGACCACTTCAAGAACGTCAACGATACCCTCGGTCATGACGTCGGGGACGATGTCCTCGGAGAGGTGGGACGCCTGCTGCGCAGCGCGTCGCGCAAGCGCGACATTGTCGGGCGGCTGGGCGGCGAGGAATTTGCGGTGTTCCTTCCGGACACCAATGAACAGGATGCGGTTGATTACGCCGAACGCCTGAGGATCGCGATCGCACAGAACAGATTTGTCATCCCGGGCGGAGCAAGGCACGTCACTGTGAGTTTCGGCGTGGGGACGCTGCAGCCGGGCGATAGCTGGCTGAGCCTGTACAAGCGGGTCGATGGGCGACTTTACGAAGCGAAGCGGGGCGGCCGTAATCGCACGATTTCCCATGCACTATCGAGCGTCTCTGCCGATGCGCCGGCCGGTGTATCGGACCGGCGCGCCGGAGAGCTATCCCTGGGATAGGCGGAACCGCGGCGCCTTCGCCAATTTCACGGATGACACTGCGCCGTCCGCTCTAGGTTCTTCGCCCCTCCACATTCCTCTTGATATTCCCCAGTCCCAGCACCGCTTCCTCATCCATGCGCTGAACCATCTCGGCCGTCGGCGGTTTCGGCCGCGCGGGGTTGCGCATGGTGCGGATGAACTTGGTGCCGTCGTCGGTCGGCTCGCAGATATACTGCACCACGATCGGGCCCATGAACGGCGTGTGCGTCAGGCCGATCCACAGTTTCGGGTGTTCGCAGGCGATCACCAGCCAGTCGAGATTCACCGGGCCGGTGCGCGTCGACCAGTGTTCGTGAAAGGTGTCGCCGAAGCCCATCGGCCGGTCGTCGCAATCGATCTGGTGCGAGGAGGGCAGCCATTCCGGCCATGATTTCGGATTGGTGACGTAATCGAACACGGCTTCGGGCGCAGCCGCAATCACGATGGAGTGGCTGCGCTCGAACGGAGTGGTCGGTTCTGCGTTGGTGGTCATACATTCCCCTTGTCGTGTCTTCCCATATGCCTTGCAGTACGTCCGCTATGTCGGCAACGGCTCGCCCGTCTGCTCGCGCACCAGGTAGTCGGCATACCAGTCCGGCCAGTTCTCGTCATGTTGGCCGCCGCTGCGCTTTTCGTGCTCGCCATGCGCTATGGCCGCCCGCCGCAGGGCGGCTGCGAGGTCAGCCGGAGACTTGAACGTCGTGGCACTGGCATCGACACGTCCGGGCAACCGCGTTGTGATTTCCTGAAACAGCCAGCCGTTGCCGTCCGGATCGCTGAATGACGCGAAGGAACGATAGCTGGCCCGCGCGGGATCCGGGCCATTCACCCGCAGCCGTCCGAACAGATAGGGTTCGTCCGGCCCGTTATTGACATCTCCGGCGTGGAAGGCGTCGCTCACCTGGATGCCGCGGCCGAGCAGGTCCGCACGGGCGGCCTCGATGTCGGAGACGATCAGATACAGACCCTGCGCCGAGCCCGGCGTCGCGGCGGTCACGTTCTTGCCGAAGATGACCGAGCAATCCGACCCTGGCGGCGTGAACTGGATCACGCGATAGTCGTCGCCGGCCACGAAGTCAGCATCGAGCCTCCAGCCAAGGCTTGCGTAAAAATTCTTGGCCTCGTCGACATCCGACACGGGAACGACGACGATTTCGAGCTTCATGGTCGTGGAAATATCACGATGTACCTGAGGACTGCTCATGTCGGTCTCCTGAGGTTGGGGGTGTGATGACGACGTGTGGTGCCGGACTGCACGCAGGCGCAACAATCTCTGCGATGAGCCGTTCGACAGGCGCTCCCGTTGCTGGTCTGCTCGTGCGGTTGTGACCCATCCGATCTTGATGACGCCACACGCCCGTATCATTTCAGGCGAGGGCGTATTTGCAAGGATTGTTCCGATGGCAGGACGGCTGTTGTCGCTTCTGATCGCCGGCGTCCTGACGGCATTCGCCGGGCAGGCCGAGGCGCGGCGGCTGCGCGCCGGCGATGCGGTGCCGTTTTCGCACCGGCCGTGCAGCGTGCTGGATGGCCGGCCGTGCACGCCATACACGTGCAGCGTGTTCGATCATGGGCCGTGCATTCCGGAGATCAATTATCCGATCGGCCAGAACCTGCAGGTCACGGTGATGAGCGTGCCGCCTGAGGATCAGCAGGATCGCTATCGCAAGCCCGATCATGACCTCGACAATCTTGGCGACCTGTTCGCGGCGTTGCGGTCGTGCTGGTCGCCGCCCGCGGTGGATCATGCGCGTGCGGGGATGCAGATGTCGGTGATGTTCTCGTTCAACAGGTCTGGCAGGCCCATCGCATCGCCGCGCGTGACCTTTGCCAGCAAGGATGCGCCGCAGGACATGCGCGACACCTATCTCAAGGCCATCAACACCTCGCTCGACGGTTGCCTGCCACTGAAGCTGACCAAGGGTCTGGGGGGCGCGCTGGCGGGGCGGCCGATCATGATCCGCTATGTCGATAATCGGGATCTTGAGGGGCAGTCCGGGAAGTAATGCGCGGCATGAACCGCTGTGCCATCCGCCGCGACGAAGGGGAAACCATCTCGGAGACGGCGATGCTCAAACGCAGGTTCGTAGTGATTGCGACGATTGTTGGCGCGGTCGGCGCGCTGACAGGCGGCAGCGCCTTGTTGTTCTGGCCTGACGCCGACAACTGGACCGAGGAAGCCAAGGCCTGCGTCGCCAACAAATATGCTGGCTACTGGGAAAGCAGCGGCAAATACTCGTTCAAGCTGGATTATGAGAATGGTTGCGACCGCAAGGTCTCGTGCGCGATTGACGTCCAGATCAACAACGCCCAACAGTCGATCAAGCAACATGGCGTGCTCGTCTTCGCCCCGCGGGGCCAGACACCGACGACGAACAGCTACAGCGTGCCCGTGACGTCGCTGGTCGGCTCGGCACAGGCGGACCGGAACTGCAGATTCGTGTGAAGGCTGCCTAACCTCTCCCCGTTGTGCGGGGAGAGGTTAGGAACCGCGTGCCTTTGCTCTCAATCGATCCTGATCTTCGCCGCCTTGATCACGTCGGACCACAGCGCCTTCTCGTCGGCCATCCGCTTGCGGAGCTGCTCCGGCGTGGTCGGCGACGGCGTGATGAGTTGCAGCTTCAGCTTCTCGATCACGCCGGGCTCTGCCAGCGTCTGCGTCACTTCTGCATTGATCGTCGCCACCACATCCCCAGACAGCCCGCCCGGGCCGACCAGCGCATTCCACGCATCGGACTGCACGTCGATGCCGCTCTCGGTGAGCGTCGGCACATCCGGCAGAAATGGCGAGCGCTTCGCGGTGGTGACGGCGAGGATCTTGACGGCCCCCGTCGAAAGCTGGGGCGTCACGCCGATGGCGGGGAGGCACGCGACCTGCACATCGCCGCGGATCAGCGCGGTGGTCGCCGCGGGCGACGATGGATAGGGGATGTGCACCATGTTGGCGCCGGCCTTCCGCGCGATCGCTTCCATGCAGAGCTGAGACAGCGTGCCGACGCCGATGGAGCCGTAGCCGAGGCCCTTCGGATCGGCTTTGGCCTTGGCGAGGAATTCCGCGACGGTGTTGACGCCGAGGCTGGTCGGCACCGCGAGCACGCTCGGCAACTGCGTCAGCAAGGTGATCGGCGCGATGTCGGTGTCGGGATTGTAGGGCAGCTTGGCAAACAGCAGCGTGTTGATGGCGAGGGGACCGCCGAGCGAGATGCCGATGGTCGAACCATCCGGCGTGGATTTGGCGATGGCGTCGGTGCCGATATTGCCGGAGGCGCCGGGCTTATTCTCCACGACGAAATTGGTGCCGGGATGCCGCGCCTGCAGACTGTCGGCGAGCACGCGGCCGACGATGTCCGGGCTCGCGCCGGCGCCGAACGGCACGATGATGCGCACCAGCTTGGGTGGCCAGACGGGCGCCTGCGCGTGCGCTGCGAAGGGCAGTGTCGCGAACAGCAGCGCTGCGAGCGCAAGGCGAAAGCGGGCAGATGTCGTGTCGTTTCGCAGCATTGCGTGCGTCCCCTGAAAAGTGATACCCGGAAACCGTCTGACCGGCGCCAAAGGCGGCTAAAATCCGCTGGCCGGGCGGGACCATAGTGGGAATTTCAGGGCGGGCAACCCATCCGGCACGCAACCGCCCGGGCGAGAGGACTGAACATCATGGGACTGATCGTGATGATCCTCGGCCTCGTGCTGTTTCTCGGCATTCACCTGTTCATCATCAGGCGCGAGGCGCGCGCGGAGTTGATCGCGCGTCTGGGCGAGAGCGTCTACAAGCTCGGCTTTGCGCTGATCTCCGCCGTCGGCCTCGCGCTGATCATCTGGGGCTTCGCGGAATATCGCGCGACCGGCTGGATCAATGTCTGGACGCCGCCGCCGGCGATGAAACACATCACCGTCGCGCTGATGCTGCCGGCGGTGATCCTGGTCGCCGCGTCCTATATCCGCGGTCGCATCTACACCACGCTGAAACATCCGATGCTCGCCGGCATCAAATTGTGGGCCGCCGCGCATCTGCTCGCCAATGGCGATCTCGGCTCGATTATCCTGTTCGGATCTTTCCTGGCCTGGGCGGTGATCGATCGCATCTCGATGAAACATCGCGCCGACGCCGGCGGTCCGCCGATCCCGGTGGGCGGTCCGATGAATGACGCGATTGCGGTCGCGGTTGGTATCGTCGCCTATATTGCTTTGGGTTTCGCCTTTCATCCGGTGGTGATCGGCGTCCCCGTGTTCGGAGCTTAAGTTCATGTCAGTTCAGTCGGCCATCAAGCGCAAGACCGCACCGGATATTCTCGCGCGCAAGAACGGCGAGCCGATCGTGATGCTCACCTCGTATCATGCGCATACGGCCTCATTGGTCGATCGCTATTGCGACGTCATCCTGGTCGGCGACTCGCTCGGCAATGTGATGCATGGCTTCGAGACGACAATCCCGGTGACGCTGGAGATGATGATCCTGCAGGGCCATGCCGTGATGCGCGGCTCGCAGCATGCGCTGGTCGTCGTCGACATGCCGTTCGGCTCCTATGAGGCCTCGAAGGAGCAGGCGTTTCATTCTGCCGCGCGCATTCTGAAAGAGACCCATTGCGGCGCCGTGAAGCTGGAAGGTGGCGCGCGCATGGCCGAGACCATCGCGTTCCTCACCGAGCGCAGCATTCCGGTGATGGCCCATATCGGTCTGACGCCACAGTCGATCGCAGCCCTTGGTTCGTTCCGCTCGCAGGGCAAGGAAGAAGCCGAAGCACTCGCGCGCGGCGAGAACCTGCCCGGTCCGATCCAGAACGATGCAATCGCGGTCGCGCAAGCCGGCGCGTTCTCCGTCGTCATCGAAGCGGTCGCCGAACCACTGGCGCGGAAAATCACCGAGACGATTGCAATCCCGACCATCGGCATCGGCGCGAGCGCGGCCTGCGACGGTCAGGTGCTGGTGCTCGAAGACATGCTCGGCCTGTCGGCGCGGGTGCCGAAGTTTGTGAAGCGCTATGGCAATCTTGGTCCGATGATCGAGGCGGCCATCGAGGGTTACGCCACCGATGTGCGCTCGCGGGCATTTCCGGGACCGGAACATGTCTATGGCGGCAAGCCGAAGGGCTGACGCAGGTTTGACGCAAGGCGCCCGCAGGATTTCCGCAGGAATTTTGCGGGTCTGTCGGGGTTGAAATGCAGGGGCAGATGCGAAGGATGATGACTATGAAGACGTTGAAATTCCTGAGCTTTGTCGCCGTGCTGGCGCTGCTTCCCGCGATTTCGCAGGCGGAGCCGGTCAAGAAGGAGCGGAAGCCCCATTACCGTCTCGAGGAACCCCGTCCGGTCGCAAGCCCGCTCAACGATACCCGGGGCAATGCCGCGCTCGGCGGTAACAATGCCAATTCGGCCTTCGGCGACAACAGTGCCGGGTCCAACGCCAATGGCCGCACCAGCGGCGGCGCCGGGGGCATGAACTGACGCTCCTGAAAGGTATCGGTTCGAATTAAGCATTGCGGGATAACGCTTTGATCGCGCTGGCTTTGCCTTGCCAGCGCCATAACGCTAGGGTATCGCCGCCGCCATGCCGGAGCGCATATGCCCGGCGCCGCTCGGGGTGAGCGCGGCCCATCGGGGACAGGATACCTTTAAGTGTCTGAATTATTTAATGAAGTCGACGAAGACCTGCGTCGCGAGCAGCTCAAGAAGATCTGGGAAAAGTATTCGCTCCTGATCATTGCAGTCGCGATTCTGATCGTGGTCGGTGTCGGCGGCTGGCGCGGCTATACCTATCTCGAGGCCAAGAAGGCCGGAGAGGCCGGTGCGGCGTTCGATCGCGCGGCTGAACTGGCCGAGCAGAACAAGCATGCCGAGGCCGAAGCTGCCTTCACCAAGCTGGCTGCCGAGGCGCCGTCCGGCTACCGCGCGCTGGCCCGTCTGCGCGCCGCTGCCGAGGCCGCTTCGCGCGATCCGCAGGCCGCGGTGAAGCTGTACGACGACATCATCGCAGATCGCACCGTTCCTGCGCCGGAGCAGGATCTGGCGCGTATCCGCGCCGGAAGCCTGTTGCTGGAGACCACGCCCTACGAGGCGATGCAGACGCGCCTGGAGCCGGCGACGACCAATACCAGCACCTATCGCCATTCGGCGCGCGAGCTGCTGGCGCTGTCGGCCTGGAAGGCCAACAACGCCGTGGCGACGCGACAGTGGCTGGACATGATGTCCAACGATGCGGAGACGCCGGCGAGCCTGCGTACTCGCGCCGAAGCGCTGCAGGCGCTGTTGCCGCCCGCAGCCAAGAGCTAAGCGAGAGCCGAGCAAGACAAGAGCTGAATTAGAGCCGACCTGAAGCCGATCGTTCAGATCACGAGTTGAGTGAGAAGTCGTCCATGCGCCCGATGCAACGCCTCGTTTCCGCCGCCGTCCTGATCGCGCTGTCCAGCGCGCTCTCGGGCTGCGGCAGCATGTCCGGCTGGGATCCTGCTGATTTGCTCGACTTCCTGGACACCAAGAAGAAGCTGCCGGGCGACCGCAAGCCGGTGTTCCCCGATGGCGTCCCGGGCCTCGAGCAGGGCGTGCCGAAGGATCTCTACAAGGAGAATGTCGAGCGCCAGCGCGCACAGGACGCCGCAACGGCAACGCCACAGCCGACGGCGCCTGCGCCGGAGCCCCAGGGCCGCAAGTCGCGCAATCGTGGCTCGGTTCAGGTCGGCACCGTTCGTCAGGATGGCGCAGCGCCGGCCGCCGAGCCCGATGCCGCCGCCGCCGAAGAAGGCAGCACCGCCGCCGCGCCGCCGCCGCCGAAAGGCAAGAAGGTCGCCCGTCGTCGCAGCACCACTGCGCCGCCGGCGGATGAGCCGGCAGCAGCAACGCCAGCACCTGCCCAGCAGGCAACCACACCATTCCCGGCACCAGTGCCGTCGGGTAGTTTCTCGCGCTGAGATCGCGCGCCCTCTCATTGACAGGCTGTCCGTAAAGGGCGCACGGATCACCTATGTCTTACACCATTGCGATCATCGGCCGACCCAACGTCGGCAAATCCACGCTGTTCAACCGTCTGGTCGGGCAGAAGCTTGCGCTGGTCGATGACACCCCCGGCGTCACCCGCGACCGCCGCGAGGGCGAGGGCAAGCTTGGCGATCTCGAATTCACCTTGGTGGATACCGCCGGTCTCGATGAAGGCCCGAAGGGCTCGCTGACCGCGCGCATGCAGGAGCAGACCGAGACGGCGATCGCGCTGGCCGATGCGCTGTTCTTCGTCATCGATGCGCGTGCGGGGCTCACGCCGAACGATCGCGCCTTTGCGGATTTCGCGCGCCGCGCCAACAAGCCGGTGCTGTTGCTCGCTAACAAGAGCGAAGGCAAGCATGGCGAAGTCGGCGCGATGGAATCCTATGCACTGGGCCTCGGCGATCCCATCCAGATCTCCGCCGAACATGGCGAAGGCCTTGGTGAGCTCTATGACGCGCTGCGCGTGCTGATGCCAGAGCCGGTCGAAGAGCCCGAAGAATTCGACGATGACGACGTCATCATTCCCGAAGAAGAGATCGAGACGCGGCCGATCCGCGTCGCCATCGTCGGGCGGCCCAATGCCGGCAAGTCGACGACGATCAATTATCTGCTCGGCGAAGAGCGCCTGCTGACCTCGCCAGAAGCGGGCACTACGCGCGACAGCATTTCGGTCGAGCTCAACTACAAGGGCCGCGACTTCCGCATTTTCGACACCGCCGGCCTGCGTCGCCGTTCGCGCATCGAGGAGAAGCTCGAGAAGCTCTCCGTCGCCGATACGCTGCGCGCCGTGCGCTTTGCCGAAGTCGTCGTGCTGATGATGGACTCGCAGAACAAGTTCGAGGAACAGGATCTGCGCATCGCCGATCTGATCGAGCGCGAAGGCCGTGCATTGGTGATCGCGGTCAATAAATGGGATCTGGTCGAGAAGCAGGGTGGCCAGATCGGTCAATTGCGCACCGATGCCGATCACTGGTTGCCGCAGGTCCGGGGCGTGCCGATCGTCGCGATTTCCGGCCTGATGGGCGAGGGCGTCGATCGCCTGATGAAGGCGATCGAGGACTCCTATTCGATCTGGAATCGCCGTATCCCGACGGCCGGCCTCAATCGCTGGTTCGAGGATGCCATCGGCAACAATCCGCCGCCCGCCGTGTCAGGTCGTCGCCTCAAGCTGAACTACGTCACCCAGGCGAAAGCACGTCCACCGAGCTTCATAGTGTTCTGCTCGCGCGCCGACGCGGTGCCGACGAGCTATCTGCGCTATCTCACCAACACGCTGCGCGAGGCCTTCAACCTGCCGGGTACGCCGATCCGCATCACGCTGCGCGAAAAGGCCAATCCGTTCGCGCATAAGCGGAAGCGGCCGAACTGAGTTCGACCGCTTCGCAAGGCTTCGCTATTTCAACGCATCCGAGACCAGCTTGAATTTCTGGATACGCTTTCCGGTGTCGACTTCGGCCGTATAGACGTTGCCCTTGGCATCCACCGCCATGGCATGAATCCAGTGGAACTGGCCGGCCTGGCGGCCGTTGCGGCCGAACGTGCCGACAACCTTGCCGTCGTCGCGATTGATGACGCGGATTTCGTTGTTCTCGCCATCGGCAGTCAGGAGCCAGCTCTGTTTCGGATCGGGCCAGACGGCGAGATCCCAGACAGCGCCGTTGCCGAGGGTGGCCTTCTCGTAGAACCACTCCTTCACGAATGAGCCATCCTTCTTGAACACCTGCACGCGGTTGTTGATGCGGTCGCAGACATAGACGAGGCCGTCATTGGCGAGCTTCACGCAATGAACGGGATTGGCGAATTGCTGCGACACCGGCGCGTTGGGGTCATAGGGCGCCTGCTTGTCGTCGTTCGGCTTGTTGCCATAGGCACCCCAGTGCCGCTTGTAGGCGCCGGTGGTGGCGTCGAACACGATGACGCGTCGATTGCCATAGCCATCGGCCACATAGATCTCGTTGGCATCCTTGTCGATGGCGGTCTCGGCGGGCTTGCCGAGCTGCGTGGTGTCGTTACTGCCTTTCGATGGCGCGATTGTGCCAATCTGCATCACGAACTTGCCGTCGAGGGTGAATTTCAGGATCGCGTTGTCGTTGGCCTCGTTGCCGCCGACCCAGACGAAGCCATCGTCGCTCACTTCGATGCCGTGCTCGCGGCCGACCCATTCATAACCGGTGCCGGGGCCACCCCACGAACGCAGCAGATTGCCATCACTGTCGAACTCGAGCACCGGCGGCGCGGACACGCAGCACTTCGAGCGCGGCGGATTGAGCGCTGCGCCTTTCTCGTCATCGGTGAGTGAGCGCGGGCGATGGATCACCCAGACATGGCCGTCCTTGTCGGTCGTGATGCCGCCGACCTGGCCGAGGATCCAGTTGTTCGGCAGCGGCTTCGGCCAGGACGCTTCGACCTCGAAGCGCGGGATATCGGCGGCGCGGGACGGAGGGGGTGACAGGGAGAGCGCGGTGAGCGCGAGTGCGGCTGTTGCAAGTATACGCAGCGACCACGCGCGATGAGTTGGCGACGCCATGACGACCTCCCTGATTATCGGTGCGGGTTGTCCCGCTTGGGAGGAAGTGAAGTCCGGCGATGGGGAAGAGTCAATCTTGCGGCGCGGTGAAGAAACGCGGCGTTCCGCATTGTGTAGGATGGATAGAGCAGAGGAGCATGGCGCCGGAGCGAAACCCATCACTCATAGGAAAGACAGCGATGGGTTTCGCTGCGCTTTACCCATCCGACTGATCAGCACTACGACGGTGCGTGGAAGCTCATGACCTTGCCGGTCTTGTAATCGACGAACTTCCCGGTCTGCGTCCAGGATGACAGGCACAGCGGCACGATGGTCTCGGCAACCTGCGCCGGTGTGTCGAGTGTCTCGGGATCCTCGCCGGGCATTACGATGGCGCGCATATGCGTGCGCACGGGACCGGGATTGAACAGGTTGACGCGGATATTCGTCGTCGCGGTCTCGTTGGCCCAGACGCGCACCAGTGTTTCCAGCGCAGCCTTGGAGACGGCATAGGGCCCGCGATAGGCGGAGGCCTTGTTGGCAGTACCGGATGTGATGAACACGGCGCGGCCGGCATCGGACTGCTGCAGCAGCGGCTCCATGCAGCGGATGAGCTGGAAGTTCGCGGTGAGGTTGGTGGCCATGGTGTCGTTCCATGCCTTCATCTCGATATGGCCGAGCGGCGATGAGGGACCAGCGACGCCGGCATTGCCGACCAGAATGTCGAGCTTGCCATGGCGTTCGTGCAGGGCTGCGCCGAGGCGTGAGATGCCGTCGAGATCGGTGATGTTGAGCGGCACCAGCGTGGCGCTGCCGCCCTCGGCGCGGATCGCGTCGTCGAGTTCTTCGAGGCCGCCTTGCGTGCGGGCCACCGCGACGATGTGCGCACCGGCCTTGGCCAATGCGAGGGCAGTGGCATAGCCGATGCCGCGCGAGGCGCCGGTGACGAGGGCGATGCGGGAGGCGAGGGATTGGGTCATGGACAGCTTCACTCCGTCACGCCCGGACTTGTTCCGGGCATCCACGTCTTTAGTGCGTGGTTTTATAGACGTGGATGACCGGGACATCTAGCGAAGCCGCGCTTCGCGCTTTGCCCGGCCATGACGGCGTTTAGTCGATAGTGGCGATAGCCGTTTCTGGCTCAGCTCGCTTCGGCCAGCAGAGAGAGCTGGCGCGGGGCGTCGATCTCGCTCATGTCGGTGAGCGGGGTCGGATAGTCGCCGGTGAAGCAGTGGTCGGCGAATTTCGGATGGGCGGGATCGCGGCCCGGTTCGCCCATGGCGCGGTAGATGCCGTCGACCGAGACGAAGGCCAGCGAGTCGGCGCCGATCAGGTCGCGCATTTCTTCCAGGGTGTGGGTGGCGGCGAGGAGGCCGGCGCGATCCGGCGTGTCGATGCCGTAATAGTCAGGATGGGTGATCGGCGGCGAGGCGATGCGGAAGTGGACTTCGCTGGCGCCGGCGTCACGCATCATCTTGACGATCTTCTTCGACGTGGTGCCGCGCACCAGACTGTCGTCGATCAGCACGATGCGCTTGCCTTCGATGGCGGCACGGTTGGCAGAATGTTTCATGCGCACGCCGAGTTCGCGCACGCTCTGGGTCGGCTGGATGAAGGTGCGGCCGACATAGTGATTGCGGATGATGCCGAGTTCGAACGGCACGCCCGACGCGCGGGAGTAGCCGATCGCGGCAGGGACGCCGGAGTCCGGCACCGGCACGATGACGTCGGCTTCCACATGGGTCTCGCGGGCGAGCTGTTCGCCCATCGCCTTGCGGGTGTCGTAGACCGAGCGTCCGCCGACGATCGAGTCAGGGCGCGCGAAGTAGATATATTCGAAGATGCAGGGGCGCGGTGCTTGCGGCGCGAACGGCTTGTGGCTCTGTGCGCCGTTCTCGTCGAACACGATCACTTCGCCGGGTTCGATGTCGCGGATGTACTTGGCGCCGATGATATCGAGCGCGCAGGTTTCCGAGGCGAGGATCGGGGAGCCGTCGAGCTCACCCAGCACCAGCGGACGGATGCCGAGCGGATCGCGCGCGCCGACCAGCTTCTTGTTGGTCAGCGACACCAGCGCATAGGCGCCTTCGATGGCGCGCAGCGCTTCGATGTAACGGTCGATGAAACGATTGCGCTTGGAGTGCGCGACGAGGTGCAGGATGACCTCGGTGTCGGTGGTCGACTGCATCATCGCGCCATTCTTCACGAGTTCGCGGCGCAGGGTCAGACCGTTGGTGAGGTTGCCGTTATGGGCCACTGCAAAACCGCCGGCATTGAGTTCGGCGAACAGCGGCTGGACGTTGCGGAGAATGGTTTCGCCCGTGGTGGAGTAACGGGTGTGGCCGACGGCGGCGGTGCCGGGCAGGCGCTCGATCACTTCGCGGCGGGAGAAGGTGTCGCCGACGAGGCCGAGGCGACGCTCGGAGTGGAAGCGTTTGCCGTCGAAGGCGACGATGCCGGCGGCCTCCTGTCCGCGATGCTGGAGGGCGTGGAGGCCGAGCGCGGTGATCGCCGCCGCATCGGGATGTCCGTAGATACCGAATACTCCGCATTTTTCGCGGAGCATGTCGCCGTCGAGGTCGGGATTTCGCATGGTGGTGCTCGCGTCGTCGGAAGGGCTCTGCATTGGATCCATCGCGCCTTTCAGGTGTCGCGAGAAACTAAGAACGCCTAGCGTCCCGCCGGTTTGCCATCGATCAGCTTTTTCAGGCTGTCGCGGGCAGGTTTGGAATAGCCATCCGCGGCGCCGGGCGCTGCGGGCTCGGCGTCGGTCGTATCCTCATCGGGTTTGTTTTTCTTGAACCTCTTCAAGATGGTGTTTTCAGGGTCATCCGGCAAGAGCGCCATCAACCAATCGCCGGTTCCCTGCAGAACAACACGTGATTTTGCACCCGTGACCCAGTCGGGACGCTGCTTGTCCGGCACCAGCCATGAGAAGAACAGAAAGGCGACGACCACGATCAGGAGGCCGCGGGCGAGGCCGAACAGGAAGCCCAGTGTGCGATCCAGCGCGCCGATGCGCGAATCCAGGATCATGTCGGAGATGCGGACGGTGATGATCGAGACCACGATCAGCGTGCCGATGAACACGCCGGCCACTACCACGATGCTGGCGACGGTGTCGTTGTTGAAATAAGTTTTAGCCGTCGGGAGCAGCTTCTGGAAAGCAAACAGGGTGACCAGCGCCGCAGCGCCCCAGGCCGCAATCGACAGGATCTCGCGCATGAAGCCGCGGACCATGGCCAAGAGGCCGGAGATCAGCATGACGCCGAGCAGGACAAGGTCGAGAATCGTGATCGGCATCGGCTGGTCAGGTCCGCTCGTGAATCAGAAACCGCGAATCGGCACAGGCGGCCGCTTCAGGTGACGGTGATATGGCATGTCTCGCAAGGCCGGAAAACCGCTATCGGCCGCAAGAGTACACCAGATCACACCATTGTTCCGCTTTGCGCAAAATGCCTTAACGGAGCGTGTGGAGGTTTGCGCAGTCATCTGCGCCTGATTTGTATAGCGGCCGTGACGGCGCAGGTCACCCGCGTGTCAGCCATCCTGGCGCTTGAATCGCGCCGATGCGGTATTTTTCCCGGCATCTGTGCTTTTGCTGTTGTCGCGCGTGGGTTTGACGCCACGCGCAGCGATATCGGCGACCAGCGAGGTGAGGCCGCCGATGGTATTGAGGGACAGTCCGGCATCACCGCCGGGGTCGCCGCGCGCCGATTCCGGCAGCACCGCGCGGCCGAAGCCGAGCTTCGCGGCTTCCTTCAGCCGTGCCGAGGTCTGAGCCACCGGGCGTACGGCGCCGGATAGCGAGATTTCGCCGAAATAGACCGCGTCGGTGGGCAGTGGCGCGTTGCAGAGCGACGAGACCAAGGCAGCGGCAGCGGCCATGTCGGCGGCGGGCTCGTTGATGCGCAATCCCCCGGCAACGTTGAAATAGACGTCGTAGCCCGACAGCTTGACGCCGCAATGGGCTTCCAGCACTGCCAGCACCATGGACAAGCGCGATGAATCCCAGCCCACCACCGCGCGCCGGGGGGTACCCAGGGTCGTCGGTGCAACTAGAGCCTGCAGTTCCACCAGCACCGGGCGGGTGCCCTCCATGCCGGCGAAGACGGCGGTGCCCGGCGAGCCGAGATCGCGGTCGGACAGGAACAGCTCGGACGGGTTGGAGACCTCGCGCAGACCCAAACCTGTCATCTCGAACACGCCGATTTCGTCGGTGGGGCCGAAGCGGTTCTTCACCGCACGCAGGATGCGGAACTGCTGCGAGCCTTCGCCCTCGAAGGACATCACGGCATCGACCATGTGCTCGACCACGCGGGGCCCGGCGATCTGGCCGTCCTTGGTGACATGGCCGACCAGGATGATGGTGGCGCCGGATTTCTTGGCGAAGCGAATAAGTGCCTGCGCCGAGGCGCGGACCTGGGTCACGGTGCCCGGCGCGGATTCCACCGTGTCGGTCCACATGGTCTGGATCGAGTCGATCACGATCAGCCGCGGCACCGTGCCTTCCGACAGCGTGGCGACGATGTCCTCGACCGAGGTTTCCGACGCGAGCTGCACCGAGGCGTCCGCGAGGCCCAAACGCGACGCGCGCAGCCGCACCTGCGCCACGGCTTCTTCGCCGGAAATGTAGACCACGCGGTGGCCTGCCCGCGCCATCAGGCTGGTGGCCTGCGTCAGCAAGGTCGATTTGCCGATGCCGGGATCGCCGCCGATCAGGAGCACCGAGCCGCGCACGAAACCGCCGCCGGTGACGCGGTCGAGCTCGCCCATCCCCGAGGGAATACGTGGCGCGTCGTTGCTCTGGCCGGTCAGGCTTTCGAGATTGAAGGTGCGTCCCTTGCGCTTGGAGCGCGCACTGACGGGGATCGTGGTGACGCCGGTGGTGTCCTCCTCGGCCAGCGTATTCCACTCGCCGCAGGCATCGCACTTGCCCTGCCACTTGTTATAGGCGGCACCGCAATTCTGGCAGACGAAGGACAGGAGGTTTTTGGCCATGGGGAGGGAATCGCTGTGCGGAGTTCAAACACCGTAGATAGCATGGAATGCCGGACGAAAGAGCACTACGCCGGCATGACGACGCGCTGTGCGGAGACTTTGATCTGGCCGCCGCCCTCCTGACGCGATGAGCGCGGTTGTCGTGCGCGTGGGCGCGCCCCAGCCATCGTGGCGCTCATAACAGGCGACTTCATCAACTTCCCGGCTACGTAGAGTCCTGCAGCCAACGCGAAGAGGGGCAGGCGATAAATCTCACGAAGAAGAACGGAAGGATGAGATACAGCGTGATTTCGCGGCTCAGAAAAAGAAACGGCAGATAACGAAGTTCGACCATTTTTCACCCGATCCCTTGTCGCGCCCGACAATTTGCGTGTTCACTCCTCATCCATTCTTAAGCACGTTCATCAAGGTAAATATCAGGACCGCGTTGACCGGTGGCGGTGCTTGGCTAAGTGTCAGGTATCAGAGCGATACGAATTGAATTCAAACAAGCTCGCCACGGGGTCCCGTCATGAAAAAAATGATTGCTGCAGCAATGTTCGCCACTGTCGCCGGAATGGCGATGCCCGGTGTTGCCTCGGCAGGCTGCTATAACTGCTACGCACCGCCGCCGCCGTGCCAGACCTGCTATCAGCAGCAGGTGGTGCCGCCGCAGTACCGCACCGTCGAAGAGACGGTCATGGTCGCTCCCGGCCGCACCGTCCGACATCGCACGCCGGCCCAGTATGAGACCGTGATGGTGCCGAAGACCGTGATGGTCGCGCCTGCGCGCGTCGACTACGAGCACATCCCGGCGCAATATGCCACCCAGCAGCGCGTGCAGATGGTTGCTCCGGCGCAGGTCTATTACGCACCGGTGCAGCAGGGTTGCTCGACCTGCAATCGCGGCTTCAGCTTCGGCTCAAGCTACGGATACGGCTACTAAGCCGCGGATAGCCCGGATTTCAGGACTGCCATCGGCCGCCTCAGGGTGGCCGATTTGCGTTTGGGGGAGGCCGCCGCTGGCGGCGGCGGTCATCTCCCTGCCGTGATGACCCCTGCGCAGGACTTGCCGTCAGCACTGTCTCCAAATGAACCTGCCGCATCGAGGTCGAGCTCGGAGAGCGGGACGGGCCGGCCGAACAGAAAGCCCTGGACAAGGTCGACGCCTGCAGCCTGCAGATATTCAAATTGCTCTTCGGTCTCGACGCCCTCGGCCGTCGTTGCGATATCAAGACCGCGGGCCAGCGCAAGCACCGAGGACACCACCGCTGCGCAATCGCGGCGATTGGGAGCGCCTTGTGCGAAGGACTTGTCGATCTTGATCCTGTCAAACGGGAAATTGGTCAAATAACTCGCCGTTGAGTAACCCGTGCCAAAATCGTCGAGTGCCATGGAGATACCGAGATTCTTCAGTTGCCGTATCGTCCCCAGATGCGCCGTCGCGTTCTCAAGAAGAGCTGTCTCCGTAATTTCCAACTCCAGTCGTTCAGGCGAAAGACCCGTTTCCATCAGAGTATCCAGCATGACGTCGAGCAATTTTCCCTTGCTGACTTGAACCGCAGAGATGTTGACCGTGATCTTGAGATGAGCCGGCCACGACGCTGCATCCGTGCAAGCCTGGTGCAGGATCCACTCGCCAAGAGGGAGGATCAGCCCCGTCGCTTCCGCGAGCGGAATAAACTGATCGGGAGCGATGAGTCCTTTCGACGGATGCCGCCAGCGGACCAGCGCCTCGGCGCCGCAGATCTGCCGCGTCCTGGCGTCAACCACCGGCTGATAGTGCACCTCGAATTCGTTTCGCGCGATCGCGTCTCGCAGTTCGTTTGCCAATATCTTCTGCGAGTGGGCAGCCTCGATCATTTCGGACTGGAACAGGCGGAAATCATTTCGCCCGCCCGTCTTGGCGTCGTAGAGCGCAAGATCCGCTTTTCTCAACAGGTCCTCAGGATCGACGCCCTGTTCCGGAGCGAGGGAAATTCCAATGCTGATCCCGATGCTGGCCTGGTGGCCGTTGAGATCAAATGGCTGGGCAATGGCATCGATGATCCTGAGGGCAAGCACGATTGCACCCTCTTCCGGATTGGGTCCTCCGTCCTGGATGATTGCAAACTCGTCACCACCAAGGCGGGCCAGTACGTCGGTTTCGCGAGTCGACGACTTCAGCCGTTGTGCGAACTCGACAAGCAAACGATCCCCGGCGAGATGTCCCAGCGTGTCGTTGACGGTCTTGAATCTATCGAGGTCGAGCATGACCACGGCAAAGCCACTGTCATGGCGGCCAAGACGCTTGCTCGCCTCCTCAAGTTTCTCGGTAAACAGTGTTCGGTTGGCAAGTCCGGTGAGCGCATCGTGACGCGCCAGGTGAACGATCTCGGCCTCTGCGCGCCGCCGTTCGGTGATGTCTTCGTGCGTTGCTACCCAACCGCCGTCCTTCATCGGCTGTCGGGTGACGAGTATCAATCGCCCATCCGCAAATTCATCGACCCTGGCCGAGCTTGAATCCGTCGAATGCTGACCCAATTCAGCTATCTTTTTCCTGATGGCCGGCTCGCTCGTCCCGCCCTTGAGAATGCCACGGGAGACGCGATCGGCGATGATAGCCTCATGAGGCGTCCCGACTTTCAACAAAGCTGCAGGCAACTGGTATAGTTCCGCATAACGGTCATTCCAGACAACGAGCCGCTTCGCTCCGTCGAACATGCAGAGACCCTGTGACATGTTGCTCAGCGCAATGTCGAAGCGTTCGTTCGTCTGCTCCAGCTCCGCGGCTTTCGCGGCCAGCAATTGCTCCCTGTGTTTTTGCGCCGTGACATCTTCATGCGTCGCCAGCCACCCTTCGTTCGGCATCAGATGGCGCGTCATCGAAATGAGGCGTCCGTCGACAAGCTCCTGGACCTCCTTCTCCAGTTTCAGCTTGGCATCGACAAGGACGTCCGTTGCCATTTCGCAATTCGTTCTCTTCGCCCGGCGGTATTCAATGATTTGCCGCAGCGTTGTCCCCGGCTTCACCTGTTCTTCGCTCAGGTGATAGATTTCCGCATAGCGCGCATTTGAAAGAATGATCCTCTGCTCGCCATCAAACAGCGAAAGCCCCTGCGACATGTTGTTCATCGCGGCGTCGAAGCGCATGTTGATCCGCTCGAGTTCAGCGGCTTTATCAGTCAACAATCGCTGTGCGCGCTTCTGCTCGGTGATGTCTTCATGGGTTGCGACCCATCCGCCATCCGCAATCGGCCTGCGTTGAATTAATATTACGCGACCGTCGGGAGACATATAAACTTGCTTTTGCTTCGTCGGGATCTCCTGAACGTCCCCGTCGATGGTCAAATCGTGCTTTCCGCGATCCTTGAGGGCCTGCAGCATGCGAGGCAGGGGTGTTCCGGGCCTGACGAATTCTTCCGGGAAACCGTACATCTCACGGAAGCGGCCATTCGAAACCACAAGATTCTTATTTGCGTCGAACAGACAGAGCCCTAGCGACATGTTGCTCAAGGCAGCGTCGAACTGCATGTTCGTTCGTTCCAGAATTCTTGTTTTCACGGCAAGACTATTTGTCTGGCGCACAATCCGAAACGTGCCGAACAAGATGACGCCAACGATCAAGGCGACGAGCGGGCCCACCATGTAAAGGTGCTGTCGCCATGGTCCCAGCACTTCGCTGCGGGCGTATGTGATGACCAACACTAGCGGCAGTCCGGGCACAGCCTTGTATCCCGCGACCCGCGCGATTCCGTCGATAACGCCTATCGTTTCGTAGGAGCCCGCTTCCGATTGTGGCAGATATTCGGAGACGAGCGGGCTATCCGCGAAAGATTTTCCGATGGATCCTTTGATCGCGGGCACTCGCGCAAGAACGCGCCCCGTGCCGGCGCGATGCAGTAACAGCACGGATCCACCCTTGCCGACATCGATCGCGCGATAGACCTGCGTGAAATGGGTCGGGTCGAGCGGTGCAGTTACAATTCCTGCGAAGCTGCCGTCGGCATTGTTTAGCCGGCGCGACGCCGCCGTCAGCCATTTGTCGGTGACAGCCGAGGGATAGGGCGGCGCAATGAACAGCCGGCCATCGGCCTGATCGCGTTGAGCGGTGAAGTGCAACATGTCGGAGATATTGCTTCGCGGAGGCGTGCCATCGTAGGAATGCGCCAGAAGGTGACCGGCGGCATCTGTCCAGCCGACGGCAACGACGATCGATGAAGCCTTCTTGAGAAGACGTAAGGCGGCATTTGCGTCTTCGGGCGTTGCATACTTTCCTGAAAGACTATCTTTGCGAATTCTCTCGGCCTCGATCAGTGTTCGATCGATCCCCTCAAATGTCAGCGCCGTGTGTTCGGCGAGAATCTCGGCGATGTTCAGTGCCGCCTTTCTGGCCTCGGAGAGCGCCGCATGATGGCGCGCCTGCAGATCCACCAAAAAGACAACGATGATCGACGTCGCAAAGAAGACGCCGAGCACCACCAATGAAAATCCTGGCAGCCGGGCCAGTCTTCCATAGAACGCGCGCATGAAGCGTCCACGCAGTCGTTACAAAGGAAACAGATGAAGTTCCGGATTTTAGCGTGGATTACGAACCTTAATAATAGGTTGGAAATATTGGCATTACTGTACGTGGCGAGGCAAAGGATTATGCTGCACTGCGCGCGGTGGAAGTGCGGATTTGCGAGATAGTAATACCTGTTGCTGGTTGATCGCCTTCTATGAACCTCAGTCGCGCGTACTTCTAAGTAATAGATACAACTTTAATCAGCGCCCGTTTCCAGCGGCCTGCTGTCCGGCTTGAGCCAGCAACTCGCGGGGGAGCGGACATACTTACCGCGATTTATGAGTACATGCCCTAGATCAACGCCATGCCCGACAGCACCATGCTTACGCCTGCCAGAAGCATGATCCCGTCCATGAGTAGGCGGAACGTCTCGACGCTCAGTTTCAGTACGTAGCGCTTGGCGATGAACGCGCCGGCCATCAGCGAGGCGCCGGCGATCAGCCCTTTTACAAGCACATCGATATCGAGCGCGCCAAAGCGCTGGAAGGTGACAGACTTGCTGAGATACAGGCCGAGGGAACTTGCGGCCTCGGTGGCGAGGAAGGCGCCCTTGGTGAGGCCGTAAAACAGAAACAGCGGTACGCTGAGTGGACCGCTGGAGACGACGATGCCGGTGAGATAGCCGATGATCGCACCGCCAAGCGCGAGTTGCCCCAGGCCGATGGTGAAGGAGCGCCGCGCCAGCCAGTGGCGCAGCGGCACCATCGCAATGAAGAACAGTCCGATAGTGAGATCGACCACATGCGACGGCAGCACCAGCAGCGTGCGTGCGCCCAGGGCTGCGGCTGGAATGCCGGTGAGCGAATAGGCGGCGGTGGCGCGCCAGTCGACCTCGCGCCACCAGGCCATGATGCGCGAGAGATTGGACATCACGGCGGCGATGGCCATGATCGGCACGGCCTGCTTGGGGCCGAATTCGTAGACCAGCACCGGCATCAGCATGATCGACGAGCCGGTGCCGACGATGCCGGAAATGGTGCCGGCGAGTAGGCCGACCGTGCAGACGAAGATGAAGTTCACGGCGTGACTCTCCGGAGCGGGACGTTACAAGAGCGCTCCAGTCGTGTAGGTGCAACCGATCCGATGGGAGAGGGCGATGCCAGTCACAAGAATTGTCACCGGAGATTGGGCGCGGGGCCGCGAGATCGAGATCATCGAGGCCGTGCAATCGGCCATGCTGGCGACGCTCAAAATTCCCGATTGGGACCGCGACGTGACGGTGGACACCTATAGCGAGACGCAGCGCATCGTGCCGACCGGGCGCTCGCAGCGCTTTACCCGGGTCGAGATCACGATGTTTGCCGGCCGCTCCATCGAGGCCAAGCGCGGTCTCTACAAGGGGATCGTGCGGAACTTGACGACGCTCGGCGTGCCGGAACTCGAGATCAAGATCGTGTTGAACGAGCAGCCCCTGGAAAACTGGGGCGTACGCGGCGGCGCGCCGGCCTCCGAGATCGAACTCAGCTTCAAGGTCGACGTCTAGGACGCGGAGACGGGCTCCGCAGCGGCCGCGTCGCCGCCCTTATAGACCCGCAGATAGCGCCGGCCGAGGCTGGTCAGTACCTCATAGGCGATGGTGCCGTAGTGATGCGCGAGTTCGTCGACGGTGATGCCGTCGCCGATCAGCGTCGCGAGATGGCCGCGGCGGGCGGCGTTGTGGGGCAGGTCGGTGATATCCACCGCGAGCAGGTCCATGGAGATGCGGCCGGCGATCTGGCAGCGCTGGCCGGCGACGATGACCTCGGCGCCGCGAGTGCCGTCGCTGCTGCCGGCCGCGCGGAAATAGCCGTCCGCATAGCCGGCCGCGACGATTGCCAGCCTGGTGGGCCGCCGCGCGATCCAGGTGGCGCCATAGCCGACGCTGTCGCCGCGCTCGACGTTGCGGGTCTGCAGGATGCGCACCTTGAGATCGACCACGGGCGTCATCGGATTGTCGGCTTCCGGCGTCGGATTGACGCCGTAGAGTGCTGCGCCCGGACGCATCAGGTCGAACTGATAGGCCGCGCCGAGAAAGATGCCTGACGAATTCGCGAGGGATGCCGGCACGCCGGAGAACAGTGACGAAGCCTCGCGGAAACTGGAATATTGCCGCGCGTTCATCGGATTGTGCAGTTGTTCAGCGCAAGCGAGGTGGCTCATCACCAGCGTGAAGCCGTGGTCGCCCGAACCGAGGCGCGGGATCAGTCCCTGGACATCGACAAGGCTGAGGCCGAGCCGGTTCATTCCAGTGTCGACATGCACGGCCGCGCCACCCTTCCAGCCGGTGCGGCGGCAGAACATGTCCCATTCTGCGAGTTCGTTAAGATCGCCGATCACGGGCTGCACATTGATGGCGGCCAGCGCATCGCCGGAATTCGGCGGGAAACCGTTCAGCAGATAGATCGCCGCATCGGGCGCAGCGGCGCGCGCAGCGCGGGCTTCCTCGAAGGTGGCGACGAAGAAGGTCTTGCAGCCGGCTTTCGCCAGGGCGCGCACCACCGGCGTGATACCGCAGCCATAGGCGTCGGCCTTCACCGCCGCGCCGCATTCGGCTGGCACGCCATGCTTTTCGAGCTTGCGCCAGTTGGCGACGATGGCATCGAGATCGATGGTCAGGATGCCACTGGCGTCTGCGGGCAACTCCATGTCGGCGGGAGTTGTCGGTTTCGGGTCGGCGACGCTGTTCATCAGAATGTCCTGGCGCAGGAATCGCGCGAAGGGATCACGCGATCGGTATTCTGCGCCGCACAATATGCCCGCGTCAGTGCCTGTTCAACCGCGCGCGCATCACTCCTCGGGGGCGCGGAACTGGGAGCCGCCGGCGAGATCGCTGAAGCGTGTGAACTGGCCTTCGAATTGCAGATCGACGGTGCCGGTCGGTCCGTGACGCTGCTTGGCGATGATGACTTCGGCCTTGCCGTGCGCAAGATCCATATCGAGCTGCCATTTCTCGTGCTCGGGCGTGCCGGCCCGCGGCTCTTTGGCCTGCAGGTAGTATTCCTCGCGATACACGAAGACTACGACGTCGGCGTCCTGCTCGATCGATCCGGATTCACGCAAGTCGGAGAGCTGCGGATGCTTGTCTTCACGATTTTCGACCTGACGCGAGAGCTGCGACAGGGCCACCACCGGGCAGTTCAATTCCTTCGCCAACGCCTTGAGGCTGGTGGTGATCTCGGTGACTTCCTGTACGCGGTTGTCCGAGCGCTTGCCCGAGCCCTGCAAGAGCTGGATGTAGTCCACCATGATGACGTCGAGGCCCTTCTGCCGTTTCAGGCGGCGGGCACGGGCGGTGAGCTGCGAAATCGACAGGCCGCCGGTTTCGTCCACATAGAGCGGCAGGTTCTGCAGCTTGATGGTGTAGTCGCGGATCTTGTCGAATTCGGCCTGGGTGATGCCGCCGCGGCGGATCGCGCTTGAGGAAATCTCGGTCTGCTCGGCGAGAATACGTGTGGCGAGCTGTTCGGCGGACATTTCGCAGGAGAAGAAGCCGACGACGCCGCCATTGATGGTCTTCATGCTGCCGTCGGGCTGCACTTCGGACTGGTAGGCCGCGGCAATATTGTAGGCGATGTTGGTGGCGAGCGAGGTCTTGCCCATGCCGGGACGGCCGGCGAGCACGAGGAGGTCAGAGCGCTGCAGGCCGCCCATGCGGGCATCAAGGTCGCGCAGGCCAGTGGAGATGCCGGACAGTTTGCCCTCGCGCTGATAGGCATTGGCCGCCATGTCCAGCGCGGTGGTCATCGCCTGGGAGAAGCGCTGGAAGCCGCCGTCATAGCGGCCGGCTTCGGCGAGTTCATAGAGCCGGCGCTCGGCGTCCTCGATCTGGGCGCGGGGTGCGAAGTCGACCGGCGCGTCATAGGCGACGTTGACCATGTCTTCGCCGACGCCGATCAACTGCCGGCGGATTGCCAGCTCATAGATCGTGCGTCCGTAATCCTGCGCGTTGATGATGGTGGTGGCTTCGGCGGCGAGGCGGGCGAGGTACTGACCCACGGTCATGCCGCCCAGATCCGTATCGGTCGGCAGGAAGGTCTTCAGCGTGACAGGTGTGGCGATCTTGCCGGCGCGGACGATGGCGCTGATGGTCTCGAAAATGGTCTGATGGATCGGCTCGAAGAAATGATCGGGCTTCAGGAAGTCCGAGACCCGATAGAACGCGTCGTTATTGACCAGCATGGCGCCGAGAACGCCCTGTTCCGCCTCGATATTGTGGGGCGCGGTTCGGTAGGCCGGGGTGCCGGCATCGGGCGCTAGCTTGAGAACGTTCGAATCAAATGCGGCCATGGTCTTTATTGGGTCTTCTGAATTGGGCGGATGAGCGGCGTCGTAACGCGCGGCGTTGGACTAAGCGCTTCGCATGCGGCGAACGAAAGGATGCGGTCAGCCCTTATGCACGATTCCCACATTGGTCCGGCGGGATTTGCGGCTGAACCAAGCATTGCGCTTGACGCCCTGGTGGCAACAAGGGGGAGGGTCCTGAATCATTGCTTAAGGAACCCGGAAAAATTGCCCCGCGCGCCTGAACCGGATGGCGATCTCTCGCACTTACAAGAGAGCCAACCGTTCGCAGGAACGGCGATGCCGGAACCCCTCGGGGACTTCGGCGTTGGCTTCATAACGATGAGAGGCGAAGGATAGATCGATGGGCCAGCGCCACCAGCATCCTGATGCCGGAACCGATGGTTCTGCGTGGTTATCCACGCTGATCGACACGTTCGAGCGCACCGCGCAGCTTGAAAATGTCCCATGCGATACGAAAGCGCTGTCCGCCGCCAAAGCGCGCCTCCAGCGCCCCGCTGTTTTGCAGCCGCGGCCTGTCTTGCGCCGCCGACAGGCGACGCTCCTATTGCAACACTAGGTCAGCCTATTCGCCGGCAATCTGCAGGCGCGGTTGCTGAGCGCGCTCTAGGCCACGCAGCCGATCTTCTTCCCGTTTGATATAATCGCGCGTGAACGGCACCACGTCCTGACGTTTGGTAAGTTGGATCTGGAAATTCATCACGTTCTGCATGCGGAACGACATTTCCGACGCCGCCAGATAAAACTCCCACATCCGCGCGAAGCGCTCGTCATAGAGCCGCACGGCTTCCTCGCGTCGTGCCATGAAGCGCTCACGCCACGCCTTGAGCGTCTCGGCATAATGCAGCCGCAGGATTTCGATGTCCGAGACCAACAATCCGGCCCGCTCGATCGCCGGGAGGACTTCCGACAGGGCAGGGATGTAACCGCCGGGGAAAATGTACTTGGCGACCCATGGATTGGTGATGCCGGGTCCCTCGGGGCGGCCGATGGAGTGCAGCACCATCACGCCGTCCTCGGTCAGGAGTTCAGCGCATCGCTTGAAGTAGGTATCGTAGTGGTCGACGCCGACATGTTCAAACATGCCGACCGAGACGATGCGATGAAATGGACCGGGGACGTCGCGATAGTCCTCGAGCAGGAATTTAGCGCGGTCCTTGAGGTTTTTCTCGCCGGCCCGGGCATTGGCGACCTGAAGCTGTTCGGTGGACAGCGTAACGCCGGTAACATTGGCGCCTGTCATCTCCGCCAGATAGAGCCCGAGCCCGCCCCAGCCGGAGCCGATATCGAGCACGCGTTGGCCTTTTTCGACCAGCATCTTGGCCGCCAGGTGGCGCTTCTTGGCGAGCTGGGCGTCGTCCAGCGTCGCATCCGGCTCCTCGAAATAAGCGCAGCTATATTGCTTGTCGGCATCCAGAAACAACGAGTAGAGCCGGGCGTCCAGATCGTAGTGATGGGCAACGTTGTTGCGGGAGCGCTTGCGGGGATTGAATTGCTGGGCGTGGCGCAGGACGTAGCGGAGCCACCATTGCAGCCTGGCCCAGCGCGGTGCCATGTCCGGCTGGTTCAGGGCGATGGCGAGCAGGTCGGCGATGGTGCCGCGCTCCATAACGAGCAGCCCGTCCATGAAAATCTCGCCGAGGGCCAGTTCGGGATCTAGAAGTAGTCGGCGTTGGGCGGCTTTGGTGACGAAGCGGGCGGAGACGGGGGGGCCGGAGCCATCTCCGAAGGTGAATTGCTGGCCGGAGGCGGTGGTGAAGGTTATCGCCCCTCGGCGAATGTACCGACTCAGGAAGAATCGCAACAGACGGTCCATCGAAATCACCCCAATGATCCGATCACGCGCAAACTGAAGCAACAGCGTAACTTCCCGCCGTGCACGAGATCAACTGTCTTCCTAGCTCTAAGGTAGATGATAGTAGCGGTGCACCGCATGTGCCAATGCGCACGCTGCAATGCCGCTATCCCGATTGTTCCGATCACATCGTTGCGATATGTCGATACTTCCATTCACGTCACAATCGGATACAAGGTGATCCGCGTGATTAAGCTAGCCACATCAGGAGATTGAAATGTTGAGCCGAGCGCTCAGTTTAGCGACGGTGATGCTCCTGGTTAGCTTCGCAGCGGTCCCGGCACAGGCCCAAAACCTCGAAGCCGGAAAATCACCCTCCCAGATTTTCGCGGGCGGCTGTGCCGTTTGCCATAAGAGCCCGCGCGGGCTGTTAAAGACGGTGGCGCCGGGGGCGCTGCCGGCCTTCCTGCGCCAGCATTACACGACGAGTACCGATATGGCGGCCTCGATGGCCGCTTATGTCGTGTCCAACGGGGCGGCCGACCGTCGTCCAGCCGGGGATAACCTGACGCGTCAGGGCCGGGAGCTGACAACCGAGCAGAAGCCGGCCCCGGCCGATGCGAAGCCGGGTGCAACACCGTCGCCCGAGGCAATGCCGCCGGGCCGTCGATCCCGTTCGCAGGAAGCCGCAAAGCCCGAGGCCGATGTTGCGCCAGCTCAGGCCGAGCCCGGTACGCGCCGGGGCCGCAATGCCAAGCGGCTGGCCCATCCTGCTGCAGACAATCCCGAAGCCAGGCCCGCTGACGCCCAGTCGCCGGCTGCCGCCGAAACGGAGCGTCCCGCCGCGAAGCAGAAGCTCGGCAAGAAAGGGCGTCGCCATCAGGAAGAGCCGCCGAAGGCCGAACCCGTGAAGGATGAGCCCAAGGTCGAACCCAGGACCGAGCCGAAGCCTGAACCCAAGGCTGAACCCAAGGTCGAGCCGAAGCCGGAGCCGGTGAAAACCGAGCCAGCGAAGCCTGCTGAAGAGAGCAAGCCCGAGGCGAAGCCGGAGCCCAAGCCCGAAGTTCAGCCCGAAGCCAAGCCTGAGACGCCGACACTACGTCCGGATCCGGTCCCGCCGGTGACGCCGGCACCGAAGGCCCCCGAAGGCGAGAGCCGTCCGGCGCCATCCGCGCCCGCGACACCGCCTCCGGCGACTCCGACTCCTGCACCCGCGGAGCCTGCTCCGGCAGCTCCTGCGTTTCCGCCAGCAGCAACGCCGGCACCGGCACCTGTGGCACCGACGCCTCCGCCCGCGGCCACACCTCCAGCAGCTCCGTCGGCCCCGGCCCCGGCGCCTGCGCCGGCCCCTGCGGCCCCGACGCCTGCAGCGCCTTCGCCAGCACCGGCCGCGCCGCCACCGCCTCCGTCGTCGGCTGCACCGCCGGCGCCTCCGGCCTCGTCAGGCGCGCCGGTGCCGCCGGTCTCGCATTAGAAGGTCAACCATCGTTTCAACGACCGAACAAAAAAGCCCGGCCAGATTGGCCGGGCTTTTCTCGTTTGAGCAGAAGCTCTGTCCTGTGGATTTAGCCGTTGTCTTCTTCGGCGTTGCCCTGTGCGTCCGGATCGAAGAACTCGCCAGCGGCGGCCAGTGCTTCGGCAGCTGCGTCCTGATCTTCCTGACGGCTCGAGATGTCTTCGCCGCGGTTGATGCGCTCGGCTTCGTCGGCCGAACGGGCAACGGTGACGCTGACGCTGACTTCGACTTCCGGATGCACGGCGATCGAGATCTTGTGCTGGCCGATGGTCTTGATCGGCGCGTCGAGCAGCACCTGGCTGCGGGCAAAGGTGACGCCGTCAGCTTCGAAGGTGGCGATGATGTCGCGCACCGACACCGAGCCGAACAGCTGGCCGGTTTCCGATGCCTGACGGATGATGACGACGTTGCGGCCATCGATCTTCTCGGCAACCGTGGTGGCTTCCGCCTTGGCCTTGATGTTGTTGGCTTCAAGGTCAGCCTTCATGCCGTCGTACTTGGCACGGTTGTCGGCAGTGGCGCGCAGCGCCTTGCCACGCTTCAGCAGAAAGTTGCGGCCGTAGCCGTCCTTGACGCGGACGACTTCGCCCATCTGGCCGAGCTTGGCGACGCGTTCGAGCAAAATGACTTCCATGATCGTTCTCCTTTAGGTGTTGAGCAGGTGTTGAGTTGAAGTGAGTCAGGCCACCGTCGACGAAGGTGGCTTGCGTGCGAGAAAACGTTGGCGAAATCCGAAGAAGGCATCGGCGAGGCCGAGGCCAACCATGGTGAGGATGGGCCAGCCGAGGACGAGCACCATGGCGTAGGTCAGACCCAGCACCATCACTCGGCTTTTCATGCCCATGGTCAGCGTATGCAGCGCGGCGAAGCCGGTGAGGGCATAGGCCATCATCAGCGCCGAGGTGACGATCTGCGAAAAGATGCCGACGATGCCGCCCATGAAGGACAGCGCGATGGCCAGACACAGCGCAACCATCGTCATCGGCGGCAGTGCTGCGGATTTCAGCTCGGGCCACGGCCGATTCAGCCGGCCTGATGTCACGATGATCCGGCCGGCAAGCCAGAGATTGAGCGTCAGCGTCATGATCGCGACGATGGCGGCGGCAGCCGGCGCGATCGTCACCAGCGCATTGATGATCTGTTCGGAGTCGCCGGCGCCGTCGCGCGATCCCAGGATGCGGGTCAGAGCGCGTCGCAACGATGAGACGATGGTGTCGCTGTCTGTGCCGAGAGTCAGCAATGCGCCCATGGTCGTGAAAGCGGCGAAGCCCGCGGTCCACAGCAACATGCGGCCGACCGGATACCATTCGACCACGGACGGTGTCGCGGCGGTGCCATTCGCACCGGGCATCTCGGCAGCGACGGGGCGGCCGAGCAATGCGAGATGGCCGAGCCACCAGGCGGGCAGCGCCACGGTGAAGACGAAGGCGGCGAGATAGGGCATGCCGAACAGCAGGCCGAGCGAGGTGCCAGCCGCGATGCCGCCGATGGCAGCAGTGACTGGACCCCAGCCGAGAGCGGCCACCATCAAGGGCAGCGGCGCGAGATAGAACAGCAAAAGGGAAATCAACGCGCCCGAAATGATCGAGGCGAACATCAGCGCTGAGGCAGCGCCGGCGGCAAACGCGATGAGAAGACTTGCGATCATCAGCTGTCCCGCCCCCTTTGAGCGGTTAGAGGCACTTGCCCCAACCATCGGCGACCGGACGACCCGGAAGCCTTATGAGAAATAGAACCGACCGGCGGCACGAGGCCGCCGGTCGAAAACCGCCTTAGCGGATAACGTAGGGGAGCAGGCCGAGGAAACGCGAGCGCTTGATGGCGCGGGCGAGCTCACGCTGCTTCTTGGCGGAGACGGCCGTGATGCGGCTCGGCACGATCTTGCCGCGCTCGGAGACGTAACGCATCAGCAGCTTGGAATCCTTGTAGTCGATCTTCGGCGCGTTCGGACCCGTGAACGGGCAGGTCTTGCGGCGGCGGAAAAACGGACGACGTGCACCAGCTTCAGCCATTGTTCTTACTCCTCAACCGATGCTGCTTCGTCGTCACGCGGACGACGCGGACCACGATCACCACGGAAGCCACCGCCTTCACGGTCGCCACGGAAACCGCCGCCTTCGCGGTCGCCACGGAAGCCACCGCCACGGTCATCGCGCTCACGGTCGCGGTCAGCCTTGCGCATCATGGCTGATGGGCCTTCCTCGTGCTCTTCGACGCGGACGGTCAGATAACGGATGACGTCTTCGCTGATGCGCTCCTGGCGCTCGATCTCGGTGACCGCTGCGGAGGGGGCATCGAGATTCATCAGCACGAAGTGCGCCTTGCGATTCTTGTTCATGCGATAGGTCAGGGAGCGCACGCCCCAGTTTTCCATCTTCACGACCTTGCCGCCGAGACCTTCGACGATGCCGGTCATCTGGGTGGTGAGGTCTTCGACCTGCTGTGCGCTCGCATCCTGACGTGCGAGAAATACATGCTCATAAAGAGGCATGGCTGTCCTTTCCAAGGTTAGCGCGTTTCCCGGCGGCAAGCCCTTCGAACCCTTATGGAAAGGACTCGATATTGCTCAGAAGGCGGGAGCACGGGACGACGGACCAACTGGCCCTATCGCAACAAACCTGTGTGTGATTTTGCTGTGACCGTCCGTTCAGCTCCCGGCCGGGATCTGCGGATCGGGGCCTTATACGGATTTTTGGGGTAATGGCAAGCGAAACAGGGGCCAAATGAGCGGATTCCCGGAGCGGGCGGGGACCCGGATCGTGGTGTATCCTGGGCGTTGCAGCTTGACATTCCCCGTCGTGCCAGTGTCTTACGGCGCACGTTTGAACGAGTTTAAGCCAAAAAACATGACGGGGCGTCAATGACCGCAGCATTTACCTTTCCGGGGCAGGGTTCCCAGGCGGTCGGCATGGGCAAGGCGCTGGCGGATGCATTTCCCGCCGCCAAAGCCGTGTTCGAGGAGATCGATTCGGCTCTGAACGAGAAGCTCACCAGCATCATCTGGGATGGGCCGGCCGAAACCCTCCAATTGACCGAGAATGCCCAGCCCGCGCTGATGGCGGTGTCGCTGGCGACCATGCGGGTGCTCGAGGCCGAAGCCGGCATTTCGCTGGCCAGGGACGCGGCCTTCGTGGCGGGCCATTCGCTCGGCGAATATTCGGCGCTGGCAGCGGCCGGAAGCCTCTCGGTCACGGATGCGGCCCGCTTGCTGCGGACCCGCGGTCTGGCCATGCAGAAGGCCGTGCCGGTGGGCGTCGGTGCCATGGCGGCGTTGCTCGGCCTCGATTACGAGACCGCCGTGGCCGTGGCGGAAGAAGCTGCACAGGGCGAAGTGTGCCACGCGGCCAACGATAATGGCGGCGGACAGGTCGTGGTGTCCGGCAACAAGGCTGCGGTCGAACGCGCGCTGGAGATTGCCAAGACCAAGGGCGCCAAGCGTGCGATGTTGCTGCCGGTGTCGGCGCCGTTCCATTGCAGCCTGATGCAGCCCGCCGCCGACGTGATGGCAGAGGCGCTGGCCAAGGTCACGATCAATAAGCCCGCGGTGCCACTGGTGTCCAACGTGCTGGCCGCGCCGATCACCGATCCCGATGAAATCCGCCGCCGTCTGGTCGAGCAGGTCACCGGCACCGTGCGCTGGCGTGAATGCGTGGCCTATATGGCAGGCCAGGGCGTGACGCGTTTCCTTGAGGTCGGCTCCGGCAAGGTGCTGAGCGGCCTCGTCAAACGCATTGCCGAAGGCGCCGTCGGCGTTGCCGTCGGCGGACCCAATGACATTGCCGCCGCCAAGGATGCGCTCGCAGCAGCGCGTTCGGCGTAAGCGGCCAGAGGAGAAGGCGAAATGTTCGATTTGACGGGACGTACGGCGCTGGTCACCGGCGCGACCGGTGGCATCGGCGGCGCGATCGCCACTGCATTGCATGCGCAGGGCGCTACGGTGGCCATCTCAGGCACGCGCCGCGAGGTGCTGGAAGCCCTTGCCGCCAAGCTCGGCGACCGCGTCCATGTGCTGCCGTGCAATCTGTCCGATGCAGCGGAAGTCGAAGAACTCGTGCCATCCGCCGAGAAGGCGATGGGACAGCTCGACATCCTCGTGGCCAATGCCGGCATCACAAAGGACAATCTGTTCGTGCAGCTGCGCGACGAAGATTGGGACAGCGTGATCAACGTCAATCTGACCGCGACCTTCCGCCTCGCGCGCGCCGCGACCAAACTGATGATGCGCAAGCGCTTCGGTCGCATCATCGCAATTACTTCGGTGGTCGGCGTCACCGGAAATCCCGGGCAGGGGAATTACACGGCCGCGAAAGCCGGCCTGATTGGGATGATAAAGACGCTGGGGGCGGAATACGCCAAGCGCAATGTGACGGCCAATTGCATTGCACCCGGTTTCATCGCAACGCCGATGACCGATGTGCTGAACGACAAGCAGCGCGAAACGATTCTGACCAAGGTGCCGGCAGGACGTCTTGGATCGCCGGAAGATATTGCGGCAGCGGCCGTCTATCTGAGCTCAAATGAGGCGGCTTACGTCACCGGCCAGACGATTCATGTCAATGGCGGCATGGCGATGATCTAAGCGTGGGGGAACCCCAACGTCGTGATTTAATTGAGGTTTGGACGGTCACCGGGTTAAGTGGCCAAGCCAAGTGAAGTATGGTAACCGAACCTCCAACGGTGGGGCAAAGAAGGCCATTGCAGGAATTTGAAACCCTGTATATTGGCGGGGACGAGCCTGCCGTTTTCGCGAGGCTCCGTCCGGGACGACGGGGTCAATCCAGAGACGCGCAACTGCGCAAGGTTTAACGAGTTAAACGCTCCACGATGGCTCGTATCGTCTGCGGACGGGCCCAATGTAACAAGCACGAGGTTGATATGAGCGAGATTGGCGAGCGAGTGAAGAAGATCGTGGTGGAACACCTTGGTGTTGAACCCGAGAAGGTGGTCGATGCCGCGAGCTTCATCGATGATCTCGGCGCCGACAGCCTCGACACGGTCGAGCTCGTGATGGCGTTTGAAGAAGAGTTCGGTTGCGAAATTCCGGACGACGCGGCCGAGACGATTCTGACCGTCGGCGACGCAACCAAGTTTCTCGAGAAGAACGCAAAGAGCTGACGTCTTCGCGCGACACATTTTGAAGCCGGCCGGATCGCGTTTGTGCGATCCACCGGCTTCTTGCTGTGACGCGTAGGCATTTGCTCAAGAGACTTTAGCTCAAGACACATCGGCTCAAGGATGGGCCGTGGAGGTACGACAATGAGGCGGGTGGTCGTCACAGGCCTTGGCATGGTGTCGCCACTTGGCTGCGGCGTCGAGCCGACCTGGAAGCGCATCCTCAACGGTGAGAGCGGCGCAAAGCGGATCGATACATTCGATGTATCCGATCTCACCAGCCAGATCGCCTGTGTGATTCCACGCGGCGACGGCACCCATGGCACCTTCAATCCCGACCAGTGGATGGAGCCGAAAGACCAGCGCAAGGTTGACGACTTCATCATCTATGCGATGTGCGCCGCCAAGCAGGCGCTCGACGACGCCAACTGGCACCCGGACAATGAAGACGATCGCTGCGCCACCGGCGTGATGATCGGCTCTGGCATCGGCGGCCTGTCCGGCATTGCCGATACAGCATTGCTTCTGAAAGAACGCGGCCCACGCAAAGTGTCGCCGTTCTTCATTCCCGGCCGGCTAATCAATCTCGCTTCGGGCTACGTCTCGATCGAGCACGGCCTCAAGGGCCCCAATCACTCCGTCGTCACGGCATGTTCGACCGGCGCGCACGCGATCGGCGATGCCGGCCGTCTGATCGCGCTCGGCGATGCCGATGTAATGGTCGCCGGCGGCACCGAGTCGCCGATCAGCCGCCTCGCGATGGCCGGTTTCGCCGCGGCGCGCGCGCTGTCGACCAATTTCAACGATGCACCCGAGAAGGCGTCGCGGCCTTACGACAAGGACCGCGATGGCTTCGTCATGGGCGAAGGCGCCGGCGTGGTCGTGCTCGAAGAGTACGAACACGCCAAGGCGCGCGGCGCACGTATCTATGCCGAGATTATCGGCTACGGCATGTCGGGCGACGCCTATCACATCACGTCGCCGACGCCTGATGGCGATGGTGCGTTCCGAAGCATGAACGCTGCGATGAAGCGTGCCGGCATTTCCGCGGCTGACATCGACTACATCAATGCGCACGGCACCTCGACCCCGCTTGGCGACGAGATCGAGCTTGGCGCGGTTCAGCGCCTGCTCGGCAATGCCGCGTCGAAAGTGTCGATGTCGTCGACGAAGTCGTCGATCGGCCATCTGCTCGGCGCGGCCGGTGCGGTTGAGGCCATCTTCTGTGTCCTTGCGATTCGGGATAACATCGCGCCGCCGACGATCAATCTCGACAAGCCGTCGGTGGAAACCGCGATTGATCTCGTCGCATTGACCCCGCGCAAGCGCGAAATCAATATTGCCTTGTCGAATTCATTCGGTTTCGGCGGTACTAATGCGTCCGTGATCCTGCAGCGCGTGGTTGGTTAGAGAACCTCCACCGTTTCGCCGTATTCCGCGCTAATTCCTACACTGGGCGTATGCTATTGACGGGTATCGTGTTTGTACCCGTCACGATTGAACCGACAGGATCAGGTACTATCGATGAGTGAGAGGCCGCCCATTTCGCCCAGGAGTCCGCGTGCCGCGCTGGAGCCGGAGCAGGTTCCGCCGCCGCCGAAGCGTTCCGACCATGCGCGCAATCCGCTCGTGGTTGCCGGCAATGCCATCATCACCATCATCATCATCGCCATGCTCGGTGCTGGCGGCGCCTATGTCTATGGTCGCCAGGCGCTGGAAGCGCCGGGACCGCTGCAGGAAGAAAAGGTCGTCAATATCCCCGCGCGTGCGGGCAAGGGCGACATTGCCGAAGCGTTGCTGCGCGAAGGCGTGATCTCCGCCAATCGCTGGGTTTTCATCGGTGCCGTGTTTGCGCTGAAGGCCAGTTCCGAACTGAAGCCTGGCGAATATCTGTTCCAGAAGAACGCCAATCTGCGCGACGTCATCGGCACCATCGTCGAAGGCAAGGTCGTGCAGCACTCCATCACGATTCCCGAAGGCCTGACCTCCGAGCAGATCGTCGCGCGCCTGACCGAGAACGACATCTTTACCGGCTCGATCCGCGAAATGCCGCGTGAGGGCACGTTGCTGCCAGAGACCTATAAATTTCCGCGTGGCACGCCGCGCGACCAGGTGATCCAGCGCATGCAGCAGGCGCAAAAGCGCATACTCGCCGAAATCTGGGAGCGTCGCAACGCCGATATTCCCGCGAAGACGCCGGAGCAACTGGTGACGCTCGCATCCATCGTCGAGAAGGAGACAGGCCGTGCCGACGAGCGCAGCCGTGTGGCCGCCGTATTCGCCAATCGCCTGCGCCAGAAGATGAAGCTGCAGTCGGATCCGACGATCATCTATGGCATCGTCGGGGGCAAGGGCACGCTCGGCCGGCCGATCAGGCGCAGCGAGATCCAGCAGCCGTCGCCTTACAACACCTATGTGGTTGAAGGCCTGCCGCCGGGGCCCATCGCAAATCCGGGCCGTGCATCACTCGAAGCGACCGCCAATCCGGCGCGCACGCGTGACTTGTTCTTCGTGGCCGATGGCACCGGCGGTCATGCCTTTACCGAGACCTACGACGCGCATCAGAAGAACGTCAGCAAGCTGCGCGCAATGGAGAAGGCCGTCCAGAACGACGCCGTGGAACCGCCGGAAGAGGCTGCCGCTGCGCCTGCCGGAGCGGCTACAGATCCTGGCGCCGCAACGGGTACAAGCCCGGCCAGGCCCGCACCGGCCAAGCAGCGGGCCCGTACGGCGCCTGCGCCAGCCGCGCCGGCTCGTCAGGGCGCTGCGCAGTCGTCGGGTACACCGCCGGTTGTTCAGCAATAGGCCGTACCACCAAGCCCGCGCTGGCTTCTGCTTCGAATTCCCCTTGGCCTGAAAAGGCCCTAACCTGAGCCGGTTCGCACCTTGCGAATCTTACTCGTATTCTTTGGAGACGTTCAGCGATGGCGTTGTCGAGCATGACCGGCTTTGCGCGAAGCCATGGCACCAGCGGACCTTACAGCTTCGAGTGGGAGCTGAAGTCCGTCAACGCCAAGGGCTTCGACCTGCGCTTCCGGATGCCTCCGGGTTTCGACGAGGTCGAGGCGGTCGCCCGCAAACGCGCCGCCGAAGTGCTGTCGCGCGGCACTGTTTACGCGAACCTCACCGTTAAGCGCAGCAACGCGGCCTCGACCGTGCGGATCAACGAAGAGGTGCTGAATTCGGTGCTGCGTATTGCTGCCGAACTGGCCAGCAGGATCGACGCCGTCGCGCCGAGCGTCGATGGCCTGATGAATATCAAGGGCGTGATCGAAGTGGTCGAGCCCGAGGCGGACGAGGCCGAGGACAAGGCGGCGAAGGCGGCCGTGGCCGCAGCGTTCGAAGAGGCCCTTACGGCGCTGGTCGCGATGCGCAAGCGCGAGGGCATGACGCTCGGTGACATCCTGTCGCAGCGCCTCGACGAGATCGAGACGCTGTCGAAGAAGGCTGAGGCTGCACCGGGCCGCAAGCCGGAGGCCATTCGCGCGCGCCTTGCTGAACAGATCGCGACGCTGCTGGAAGCCTCGGATCGTTTCGATTCCGATCGGCTGAGCCAGGAAGCGCTGATGATGGCGACCAGGGCCGACATCCGCGAAGAGCTCGATCGCATTGCATCCCACATCTCGCAATCGCGCGAGATGATCAACAAAGGCGGCCCTGTCGGCCGACGGCTTGATTTCCTGTCGCAGGAGTTCAACCGCGAGGTCAACACCTGCTGCTCGAAATCCAACGATCTGGAATTGACCAGCACCGGCCTCGAGATGAAGAACGTGGTTGAGCAATTCCGTGAACAGGTACAGAATCTGGAGTGACCATGTCCGGGGGCAGCCGAAATTCTGGGGAAGCTGGCTTTGACGGAGTCGAACGGCGCGGATTGATGTTCGTGCTGTCATCGCCATCCGGTGCCGGCAAGACGACACTGACGCGGCTGCTGATCGACCGGATGCCGGGGCTGCAATTGTCGGTCTCTGCGACGACGCGTCCGATGCGGCCCGGTGAGGTCGACGGCAAGGACTATATGTTCGTCGACAAGCCGCGCTTCGAGAAAATGGCCAAGGGCAACGAATTGCTCGAATGGGCCACCGTGTTCGACAACCGCTACGGAACGCCGCGCGCGCCGGTAGAAGCGGCACTCTCCGCCGGCAATGACGTGTTATTCGACATCGACTGGCAGGGTACGCAGCAGCTGCGTGAGAAAGCCCGGGCCGACGTCGTCAGCGTCTTCATCCTGCCGCCCTCGGCGGCCGATCTCGAAAAGCGCCTGCATACGCGTGCGCAAGATTCCGACGACGTGATCCGCGGGCGCATGAGTCGCGCCAGCCATGAGATGAGCCACTGGGCGGAATACGACTACATTGTCATCAACCACAATGTGGAGGAGGCCTATAGCGAGGTGCAGTCGATCCTCAAGGCCGAACGCCTGAAGCGCGAACGCCGCACCGGACTGACGTCGTTTGTGCGGAAACTGCAGCAAGAACTCGAAGGCTGACTTCATGCAGGCATTGTTCTGGAATGAGCGCACGCAGCAGCTCAGCGATGGCGTACGGGTGTTCGATCCTCTCGCTTTGACGTGGCGGAACGATGCGGCGGAGCAGAGCGGCGACGCCGTCACTCCTTCAGAGGCGCTGTTGAGGCTCGCAGCAACGCGCAAGCTGCGACGCGTGCCGATAGGCATCATCGGCCCGCGCGAGGCCACGCAAGCGCAATACAACCTCGCCGAACAGATGGGCTCGGCATTGGCGCGCCATGGACTGCAACTATTGTGCGGCGGCAAGAACGGCGTGATGGAAGCGGCGTGCAAGGGTCATGCACTGGAGGGCGGCATGGCTGTCGGCTTGCTGCCTGATGAAGAGTGGCACGCAGCCAATCCCTATGTCGCCATCCCCATTGCGACGGGCATCGGCCCCGCACGCAATGCAATTATCGCCCGCGCATGTCTCGTGCTGGTCGCGATCGGCGGCGGTGTCGGGACGCTCTCGGAGATGGCGCTCGGACTACAATTCAATCGTCTGGTGTTGGCGATGGCCGATGCGCCAGAGGTGAATGCGGTCGAGCGCGTCGCTGATGTCGACGGGGTCATCGCCCGCATTGCAGCACGCCTTCTCGCAACTGCATAACTTTGTCACAATGTCATAAAACTGATATGCCACCGTTATACTGAGGCGCAGACTTCAGCATCACATTTGACAGGGGACATGGGTCGTGCCGTTCGTCGCGATCGCCTATCTGATTTTTCTCGCGGCGCCTGTCCTGTTGCTATTTGTCGGCTCTTTCGGAGACGTCTGGAGCGGCACGCTTCTGCCGTCGGGGTTCACCTGGCGCTGGTATCAGGAAGTCGCTGGTGATCCGAGCTTTCGCCGCGCTTTCATCACCAGCCTTAAGATTGTCGCGACCACCTGCATTCTCAACATCCTGATCGGCCTGCCGCTGGCCTATGCCATTCACGCTGGCGCGCGAGGCGGCGTGCGTCTTGCGGCGCGGATCGTCACGCTGATGCCGATTGCAGTGCCCGAGCTGGTTCTCGCTTTCGGTTTCATCCTCGTCTTCTCGTCGGACGCATTGCCGTGGCTCGGTAGTTTCTGGCTGCTCGCTGCGGGCCATCTTGTACTGACGCTGCCCTATACTGTGACGGCGCTGGTGGCCGACATGGATCAGCTCGGGCTCGCCGAATATGAACACGCAGCCGCAACGCTCGGCGCGTCGTTTCCGGCACGCATCTGGGACGTGACGCTGCCGCAGCTGCATACGAGTCTGTTGTCCTGCATGCTGACAGTTGCGGCGCTGTCGATCGGTGAATTTCAATTATCCAATCTGGTCTCTGGCTTTCTGTCGCGCACCTATCCTGTGGTGCTGCTGCAGGCGTTCTACGGCGCAACTGGCTTTGCCTGCGCGGCGACCCTCGTATTGCTCGGGCTTGCGATGATCGCGTCGCTGACCAGTGGATTGACGGCGCGGGTCACGGGCCGGCGTAAAGTGGGGGCAGGAGCGTGACGCTGCGATACGATCAAGTGAGTTACAGCTATCCCGGCACGAGCACCGGGGTGTTCGACATTGCTCTGGAGATCGGCCGCGGCGAATTGCTGGCCATCATCGGCGCGTCTGGCTCGGGCAAATCGACGATCCTGAAACTGCTGGCGGGCTTCCTCAAGCCTGACACCGGGCCCATCCTGATCGGTGGCAAGGACGTCGGCGCGTCGCTGCCCGAGGCGCGTCGTCTGGGTGTCGTGTTTCAGAACTATGCCTTGTTCCCGCATATGCGGCTTTGGGAAAACATTGCCTATCCACTGAAGGTGCGCGGCATTGCCAAACAGGAGCGTCGCGCGCGCGCCATCGAGATGCTTGGACGTGTCGGCATGGGCAAGCGGGCAGAGGACTATCCAGCGGAATTGTCGGGTGGGCAGCAGCAGCGCGTGGCGCTGGCGCGTGCACTGGTGTTCGAGCCGCAAGGTCTTCTGCTCGACGAACCGCTGTCGGCGCTCGATGCGGGATTGCGGCTGGAGATGCGCGATGAGATCCTGCGTGTGCAACGTCAGGCCGGCATTGCGACACTGCTGGTGACGCACGACCAGGAAGAGGCGCTATCGATCGCCGACAAGGTCGTGATGATGCGCGACGGCCGTATCGTGCAGATCGGCACGCCGCGGGAGCTTTACGAGACACCGGCCGATGCCAGTGTCGCGGCCTTTGTCGGTCAATCCAATCTGTGGTCCGGTAGTGTTTCTCGCGACGGCATCGTGACAACGCCGATTGGCCCGCTTGCCTGCGACACGCAGGGCAGGAGCATTGGCACGAAGGTCACCGTGTTCGTGCGCCCCGAGCGGGTCGAGCCGATCACCGGCCCGGTCGATGCGAGCAATCCCTGCTGCTTTGCGGGTAGCATGTCGGCTGACCGCTATCTCGGTCCCGTCAGGCGCATCGACATGGCCGTCGCCGGCGGCGCCATTCGTCTCGAAACCCATCTGCGCGGGCCGATCACCGGCGTGACCATCCCGCACGATGCCATCCGCCTTCTTCCCGCGACCTCATAAAGGAGATCGACATGAACCGACGCAAGTTTCTGAGCCGCGTTGCCATAGCTTCCCTGGCCATCGCTATCGGCCCGGCGGCCTGGGCCTTTGAAGGCCCCGAACTCTATGCCGGTGAAAAGACGCTGTACGAAGCTGCCCGCAAGGAAGGCCTCGTCGTTTCGTTCGATACCGGACCGACCTGGGCCAACTGGGCCAACCAGTTCAAGGCGTTCCAGAAGCGCTATCCCGGCGTCGAGATGGTCTATAACGACCTCGGTTCGGCCGCGACCGTCGTCGCCCTCGACAAGGCGCGCAATCGCCCGCAGGCCGACACAGCCTATTACTTTGCCGCTTCCGCGCTCGATGCAGCCAAGGCCGGGGTCGTCGATGGCTTCAAGCCGGTGAATTTTGACAAGCTCCCCGATCCGCTGCGCGAGGCCGAAGGCCGCTGGTTCACCATCCACACGCTGAGCGCGGCCTTCCTTGTCAATACCAAGCTGGTCAAGACCGTGCCGCAGAGCTGGGCCGATCTCCTGAAGCCGGAATACAAGAACGCCATTGTGTATCAGGACCCGCGCTCGACGGGGCAGGGGCAGGTCGTGGCTTTCGCCGCGGCATTCGGCAATGGCGGCAGCATGGACAATGTCGCGCCGGGCATCGACTATTTGGGCAAGCTGACCAAGGCCGGCAACGTGCTGCGCACGGTCGGCACCACGCCTTACGCCCAGTTCCTGAAGGGGGAGATCCCGATCTGGATCGGCTACGAGAACGACGGGCTGAAAGCCAAGTTCACCGACGGCCTCGGCGACGGCGTTGCCGTTGTGATCCCGAAGGAAGCATCGGCCGCCGCGCCTTACGCGATTTCGCTGGTGAAGAATGGACCGAACCCGAATGCCGGCAAGCTCTGGCTGAACTTCATCATGAGCGATGAAGGCCAGAAGATCTTCGCCGAGGGTTATGTGCGTCCGGCGGTGCCCGGCGTCAGCCTGCCGCCGAGCGTTGCCGACAAGATGCCAGCCGCGCCGCAGGTACAGGCGATGGATATCGCCAAGGCTACCGCGAAGAAGGCGGAGATCGACGCCGGCTGGGCCAAGGCCGTTCTCGGTCAGTAGGCTGAACTCACCACAGCGATCCCCGCGTCAGCACGGGGATCGCTTCTTCGTCCCCTGCAACAAGGACCACGATGAGCGCTCGCGTCCCGACATCCATGCTCGCTGCGTTTGCCGTGCCCGGCAGTGTGGTACTGGGACTGTTCTTCCTGATCCCCGTTTGTGCGGTGCTTGTGGGCGCCTTTGCGGATGGCGGCAGCGCCTTCGGCCGGTTGGCGAATGATCCGGTATTCTGGAACGGTTTGCGCGGGACGATGGTGCTGGGCACCGTGGCGCCGCTGTTCTCGCTCGTCGTCGGCTTTTGCGTGGCGCTCGCGCTGGCGCGCTTCGCGCCGGGCCTTCGGACGGCAGCCTTGATCGCCATCTCGCTGCCGCTGACATTTTCCGGGCTGATCGTCGCCTACGGCTTTATCCTGCTGCTTGGCCGCGCCGGTTTCGTGACTCTGTTGCTCGCCAAACTGGGCTTTGATCCCGCCATCATCGGCGGCTTCATCTTTTCACCGCTGGGTCTGGGGCTGGCCTATTCCTATTATCTGGTGCCCCGCGTCGTTTTGATCGTGCTGCCGGCGATCAGTAATTTCGATCGCAACCAGATGCTGGCCTCGCGCTCGCTGGGCGCGGGCAGTTTTCGGACGCTGGTCGAAGTCATGCTGCCGCAGATATTGCCGAGCCTGATCGCGGCCTATTGTTTGACGGCCGCAGTTGCCGTCGGCGCCTATGGCACGGCGCTGGCGCTGGCCGGCACGCAGGTGAACATCCTGCCGCTGGTGCTCTACAGCAAGATCTCGGAGACGGGGACTGACCTGCCAGCCGCGTCCGCGGCGTCGATCGTCCTGGTCGCGATCTGCGCTGTCGTCGTGGCGATCGGTGAGGCGATGCAGCCGCAGCGCAGTCGGTAAAAGAAAAGGCTGCCAGATGACGCCAAGCGCCATCTGGCCAACGGTTCCTCAGCTCAGTTGGTCAGCATGATCCTGCCGACGACCTTGCCGGCACGCAATTCGTCGATCCATTTCTGTGCATCGCCCATCGGCTCCGCCTTCATCGGCGTGGGCTTCAGCTTGCCGGCGCGGGCCAGCGCCATCAACTCTTTAGCCTCTTCGAGGGTGCCGACCATGAAGCCCTCGATGGTCATGCGCTTGTAGATCCACTGCACCATGGGCAGGCTGAAATTGCCGCCCATCAGGCCGGATACGACGACCTTGCCGCCGCGTGCCACCGTGGCCACCGCGAAGTTCATGGACTTGTCGTTACCGGCAAAGTCCACGACGCCATCGAAGCCACCGTCATTCTCCTTGACCATGCGCTTGGCGACGTCCGGCTCGGCCGGATCGTAGGCGAAGGCGGCGCCGTTCTTCAGCGCGGCTTCGCGCGCGGCCGGATTGAGATCGGCGACCGAAATCGGCTGCTTGAACATCGCCTGTGCCAGCGCGAGACCGGCCATGCCGACACCGCCGAGACCGACGAGCAGCAGGTTGCGCTGTCGCGGGCGATCGACGAGACGCTTGAGAGCGCCGTAGGCCGTAATGCCCGAGCACATCAGAGTCGCCGCCATGTTGATCGGCAGTGGATCGTAATCGAGCAGATATTTCTCGTCGGGCACCAGCACATGCGTCGCGAAGCCGCCGTCGAGTGAAACGCCGAGGAAGCGGTTCTTGGCGCAGAGGTTCTCGTCGCCAGCGAGGCAGTCGCGGCATTTGCCGCAGCCGATCCACGGGAAGACGGCCTTCTTCTTGCCAATCAGCGATTGATCGCCATCGGGACCGACTTCATCGACAATCCCGGCGATCTCGTGGCCGAGTGTAAAGGGAAGCGTCATGCCGCGCGTGGTGTCGAGCTTCTTGCCGCCGCCGAGATCCGCATAGCCGTCCTGTATGTGCAGATCCGAATGACAGAGACCGCAGCATTCGATGCGGACCAGCACCTCTTTGCCCTGCGGCTTCGGCGTGTCGACGATGGTTTCGCAGAGCGGAGCGTCGAATTTCACCAGCGACTGGCGTTTCATAAGAGCCATTTTTTTATAATTCCCTAGACTTTACTTGTCCTTAGCAACCACAAGTTCATTGGAAGTTCAATAGCCAGTTCAAGCTCTGTTCTTGGACCGGAAATATGGGCTCCATCGCGTTCGGGCGCGCCCAGCAGCCTTTGTCGCCATTGCGACGAGGAATAGATTGAGAACGCGTTCCCGGATTGTAAGGTTGATGTAATCCTGGCGTCCTAAGACCCCCCGAAAGAGGGGATTCACAAGTGACGCAGGTCATCGCCACAATGACTCGCAACAAGAAGAGGGTGGATGTCGATGAGCTTATCTGGCTGATCCACCAAGAATTACTCGCTCGGGTTGGTAAAGGTAAGTCGTTCTCATTCTCCATCTCTCCGGACAAAGAGCATGGCTGGGCCGTGCGTACTCGTGTGGGCGGTCGTCGACTCCATCCGATTGTCCAGAGTGCTCTGAGTGAGATTGAACTCGAGTTTCAAGAAAAATATTCGATCCCGCGCGACTTACACTTATTTGACGGTGAGTAATCTGTAGACCGTCGGTGCGGGTAGCAAGGGAGTGCCGACGCTGATGGCGTGCGGATACGAGTCCTTGCAGCGCGGCGGATGCTGATCCGCCTGAGGCGCGACCGGTCCGGAGATGCTTGTTCCGGGATGGGGTCGACCACCACCTTCAGTAGCCGCGCACGCCTGCTTCATGTGCGCGGCGATTTACAGTCCTGCGTGGGACATCACGGCGCTGGCGTGATGCTCTTTGTCTTTCTGATCTCTGACAATTCGCGCGCCATCGCGACAAAGCCCGACACCGGAACCGTCTCGGCGCGCCGGGTAACGTCGACATCGGCAGCTGCGGCGAGCCGCTCCGGATCGACGCCGAGGGACTTCAGGCTCTGCCGCAGCATCTTGCGGCGCTGATTGAACGCCGCTGCCGCCACCTGTTCCAGCAAACGGCGTTCGCAGGCCTCGGGCGCCGCACGGGGAACGAGGCGTACGACGGATGACGTGACCTTTGGCGGCGGCGTGAAGGCGGCCGGCGAGATGTCGAACAGGATTTTGGTTTCGGCGCGCCAGTTCGACAGCACGCCGAGCCGGCCATAGGCTTCGTCATCTTCGACGGCGACGATGCGTTCGGCGACCTCGCGCTGGAACATCAACACCAACATGTCGTACCAGGGCGGCCACGGTTCGGTGCACAGCCAGTCGATCAAGAGCTGAGTGCCGATATTATAGGGCAGGTTGGCGACGATCTTGGCACGCTCGCCTGATAGCATCGGGCGCGGATCGAAGGTCTGGGCGTCGCCGATGACGATCTCGAGCCGACCAGGATAGTGCGCGGCGATTTCCTTGAGCGGGCCGAGTGCGCGCTCGTCACGTTCGACCGCGATAACGCGTTTGGCGCCCGTCGCCAGCAATGCGCGGGTGAGGCCGCCAGGACCAGGGCCAACCTCGATGACCGTGCAATCTTCCAGCGGGCCGGCGGCGCGTGCGATGCGTGCGGTGAGATTGAGATCGAGTAGAAAATTCTGGCCGAGCGATTTGCGCGCCTGGAGATCGAAACGTTTGATGACGTCACGCAGCGGTGGCAGATCGTCGATCCCGCTCATGCGGATTGTGTCGCTGCCATGCGGGCTGCGAGTTTCAGCGCCGCAATCAGGCTCGACGGATTGGCGCGTCCGGTGCCGGCGATGTCGAAGGCCGTGCCGTGATCCGGCGAGGTGCGGATGAAGGGAAGGCCGAGCGTGACGTTGACGCCGTGATCGAAGGCGATCGTCTTGATCGGGATTAGTGCCTGGTCGTGATACATGCAGATGGCGCAGTCATAGGTCGAGCGGGCCGCCGGATGAAACATCGTATCGGCCGGCAACGGACCGCGCACGTCAATGCCCTCGTTCTGCAGCACCGTGACCGCATGCATGATGATTGTCTGTTCCTCGGTGCCCAGCGATCCGTCTTCGCCCGCATGCGGATTGAGCCCGGAGATGGCCAGCCGCGGGCGACGGATCCCGAAGCGGGTCTTCATGTCGTTGACGACGATACGCGCGGTGGCGGTGATCAGCGGGGCGGTCAATTGTGCGATGGCGTCACGCAGTGAGACGTGGATCGTAACCGGCACCACGGCCAGTTCCGGTGACCACAGCAGCATCACCGGAAGCGGCACCTTGCCGTCGTGCGCGGCGAGTTCGGCGAGAAATTCGGTGTGGCCAGGGTGGTTGAAACCGGCGCGGTAGAGCACACTCTTGGCGATCGGATTGGTAACAACGGCGCTGGCGTGGCCGGCTTCGACATCGGCGACGGCCTGGCGGATCGAGGCAATGGCTGCAGGCGCGCTGGAGGCGTCAGGCCGACGCGGAGGCGCCGTAACAGTCTGGCCGATCGACACCACCGGCAATGCGTCAGCGAAAATCTCAGTGGCACTGGCGGGCGTTGCATCGGCCAGCTTGACGTCGAGGCCGAGTGTCCTCGCGCGGTCCGCCATGAAGGCGCTATCACCACGCAAATAGAACGGGGGCAGGTCGAGTTCGCGCCGACGGAGCCAGGCGGCGATAGCGATGTCCGGGCCGATGCCAGCCGGTTCGCCCAATGTCAGCGCAAGAGGTTTGGTCATGGTGCCGCCCTAAGCCAGTCGCGGCCTAAGCCGGATCGGAACTAGCGATATTCGATCATCGCCGCCTTGCGCAAATCCTGCAGGTAGGATTTCGATTTCGCCTCGAATTTTTCGGCGAACATCTTGTCTCGGACTTCACGTTTCTTCGGCGTATCGACCTTGGTCGGCTTGCGCGCGCACAGGGCGACCATTTCGACGCCCTGGCGGGTCACTTCCGGGGGCGTGAGACGTCCGATCGGGGTCTTGTCGAGCAATTCTCGCAGCGATGGCGGCAGATCGGCAGAGGTCTTGACGACCGTATCGCGGATGGTCGCATTCTGCATCGACTTGAAGGTACGGTTGGCGTCTTCGCAGCTCTGGATGCGCTCGCGCAGCCCTTCGGCTTCCTTGTGCCGCGCTTCCATCACGCCGGACGCCGCACCGCGGGGCACGACCAGCACAACAGGCCGCATCTGATATTCGAATGCTTCGGTCGTGGCATCGCCACCGGCGCTCTGGACGGCCGCATCGACTTCCTTTTCACCGACCTGCAGGCTCTGCTTGAAGCGCCCACGGACGATCGCGTTCCAGACCATGTCGGCCTTCAAACGGCTTTTCAATGTGTCGGGGCGGATGCCTTTGGAGGCCAGCGACTGCACCAGCTGATCTGGCGTGAGGCGCATGCGCGAGCTCATGTTCTGAAACGCACCATCGACTTCCGAGGCGGCCGGATCGACGCTGTATTTCTTGCCTTCCTTGATCTTCACCTTCTCGTTGATCAGCTCGTCGATCACGTCCTGGCGGCTGTTCGTCTTCGCGCCTGACAGCGCATTCAACTTGGTGCGCTGTTCGATATCGAAATTGGTGATGGGCTCGCCATTGACCATTACGGCGACGGACTGGGCCCGAGCCGGTGATCCCGCGCAAATGAGAAGGGTAACTGCCGTCGCCAAAGTGGCTTGCAGAACGCGTCCGGAAATCATCGTACCCATCATTGTCAAAACCGCGGTGTCAAAGCTCGCTTGAAAGCAGAATTCGCATACATCGCGACGGAAAACGGAGATTTCACGGCACAGATAGCCGATACTAGTAAGTGCCGCCGGTTCCGCTCGCTGACGTGGTATTACCAATCGTCCGCAGGCCAATCTGGAACATGAATGAATGGCTGAGGACTGGCGGTGTGCTCAGGTTACTCACGTAGTTGTAGGACGTGACATAATTGACGCCGAGCACGAAGCAATCGTCCACATAGCCCGCGCCGACCGTGTACTGGTTGATCTTGTTGGCTTCGAGATCCCAGCGCGCGCCACCGGTGACCACCCAGTTCGATGCCAGTTTGATCGAGCCGGTGCCAAGGAGGCCTTCGCGGCGGGTGAGGTAGCCCAGTTCAGCCTGCGGTGCGTAGTTGCCATACATCAGGCTGACCGACCAGCGGTCGAAGCTGGCGCGACCTTCAGCCTCAAAGCGGGACACATTGCCAGTCGCTTCGTCGATCCGCGCGCGGGTGCTGACCGTGTAGGTGCGGTTCGGCGAATAGGCCAGGCTGGCGACGTAGTCTGACCGCGAGGTGGCCAGTCCGGAGTTCACGCCAGTGTTGGTCGTATCGGCGACTGCGAACGAGTTCAGGCCGAAGAGTTGATAGGACTGGCCGAACAGGACCTTGACCGAACCACCACGATCGAACTGCGTGGTAGCCTGCACGCCTACGTTGGCGCGGCCGCCGCCTTCGACACGGTCGTAACCGGAGAACTTGTTGACGCTGAAGAGATTGCTCGCATCGAAGCTCATGCTCTGCGCATCTTCATTCGGCAACTTGCCGGCGTAGGTTTCGTTCGGACGAATGATCACCTGAGCGATGGGCTCGAGTGTCGTGGTGCCCCACGGCTGAACGTTGATGAAGGGATAGCGATATTCGAGGCCTACGGTCGGCATCACCCGCAACGCGGTCGTGTCGCCGGTCGGCAGGAAGTTGGAGACGCCGGGCTGGTTCGAGATCGAGGCATCGATCGCATCGACGCGCAGGATCGCGAACGGCGTGAAGATCTGGCCGAACGAGTCCGTATAGGAACGACGCCACTGTGCTTCGCCAGTCACGCGGGTATAGGTACCAGGAACGCCATTCATCAGGCAGTTCGTTGGCGTTCGCGCGAGTGGATCTGCGGAAGTCAGGCTGCACAATCCATTGTTGTTGGCGAGAGACGAGATCGGCGTGAATGAGGCCTGATCGCGGCTCAGGCTGGTCATGTTGAACTTGTAGCTGAACTCGCCGCCGAGAATGTTCTGGTTCAGGACGTTGTTGTAATCGATGACCGGATGGATGACCGGGACCTGGCTCTGATTACCGGAGAAGCTCAGATAGTAGATTGTGCGCGCATCGAAGAAGCTGCGCTTGCCGACGCCCGTCAGATAGAGCTGCGAAACGGCTTCCGTCTGCAGGTTCAGGAACGAGGCATAGGGATCCCGGTACATCGACAGCCGGTAGTCCTGAAGGAAGTTGTAATCGCTCAGTGCGACCGCATCCCAGCCCCAGACCCACTTGTCGTTGATGGCGAACTGGCCCTTGGACTCGACACCGCCGCGCCAGTCCTTGTCGCCGACCGTGTTGGCGTATGCATTCCGATCCTGCTGGTTAATGCCATAGGCGCGGATCTGGTAGGCGCCGTCCATCAGCCGCTGACGGAATTCGCCCTGCACCAACAAGCCCTGCTTGGTGGTGTAGCGCGGTGAGATCGTCGCATCGTAATCGGGCGCGATCGCCCAATAGAACGGGGTTTCGATACCGAAACCGTAATTGGTGTTAGTCGAAGGCGACGGCATCAGAAAGCCGGTCTTGCGCTTCACCGTCGGATCTGGAGTCGAGAAATATGGGATGTAGGCGAGGGGCACGCCGAAGAACTCGATCCGGGCGTCCTCGAAATACATCATCTTTTCGGTCTGGTCGTGGATGACGCGGGCACCCTTGACCTGCCACAGCGGCGGCTTCTTCGGATCTTCCTTACAGGCGGCGCAGGCAGTGTAGACACCGTTCTGGAACACGGTGTAGTTGCCGGCGGTGCGCTCGGCACGTGTCGCGGCCATGCGAGTCGCATCCGCGGTGTCGACACGGAGTGAATCCACGAAACCGTCGCGGTAGTCGTCGCTGAGGTCGAGCAGATTGGCATAGGTGATCTTGCCGTCGGCATCCGTCATCCGGACATTGCCTTCGGCATGCAGGCGCTTGGTCTTCTGGTCGTAGATGACCTTGTCGGCCTCGACCGAAGTGCCGTTGTAATACATCTGCACGTTGCCGACGGCGGCGACGCGCGAATTGTTGTAGTCGTAATTGACCTCGGTGGCCTGCACCAGCATCTGCCCGGTCTGGGCGGCCGGCGGCGGCTTCGGCCGGGTGGCCGGGCGGTTATAGGTGAAGCTCTGGGCGTGGACAGGCGTCGTCGCTGCGGCGCCAAGCGTCACGGCGACACACATCATAGTTGCAGCGATCGACGTGATCGCGCGAGACGCACGTCCGCAATCTGCACAAATGTGCAGTTTCGAGATCATTTTCCGCGCACGGAGGGCGGCAAACACAGCCACTACCCGTCCTCCTGGTACAACAAGGCCAAAAAGCCGGTGAGACCGCCCACACACACAGGCAGCCACGCCGCAGCAATCGGATGCATCAACTCAGCCTTGCTCAAATCTTCCGTAACTTTCGACAGAACGTAGAGCAGAAAGCCTGCGCCCACGCCACTCAAAACCATCTTCTGGACACCGCCCATCCGAAAGAACCTCAGGCTCACAGAAGCGGCCAGCATCACCATCGCAACCAGCAAAAATGGCTGTGCGATAAGCTTATGATACTGCAAGCGATACCCCGCGGTCGCGAAACCCGAACTTTCGGAGGATTTGATATACGAAGGAAGTTGCCAAAATGACACTGTTTCCGGGGTCGAAAAACTGTTTCTGACCTGCAGCGGGGTCAGGGTTGTGGCCAGATACATGCTGTCCTGTTCGACCACGGGCGAATCGAGGGTGTAGCGTCGCACCCCTTTGAACAACCAGCGGCCGGGCTCCAGCGATGCCTCGCGAGCCTCGATCCGTTCCTTGAACTGGGATTCGATGTCGAAGCGGAACACGGTCAGGCCGGTCAGACGGACGCCCTGCTGCTCGCTGCGGGCAGCATTGATGATGGATTGGCCCTCGCGGTTGACCTGGTTGATCCAGAAGCCGGAGGCGTCCTGGACGCCGCCGCCCGGCGCATCGCCGAACATCTGGGCCTCCATCCGCTTCGATTCCTCGCGCAGGTTGGCCGACAGGGGGTTGTAACCCACGGTCGCCAGCACGCCCAGGATGAGGGCGCTGGCCAGCGCAGGGGAGATAAACTGCCAGGCCGAGACGCCGGCGGCGCGGGCGACCACCAGTTCGAGCCGCCGCGACAGCGCGAGATAACAGGTCATGGCGCCGATCAGGATGCAAAACGGCATCATCTTCTCAAGCAACTGCGGCACCCGGTACAGTGATGTCTGCGCCACCATCAGAGCGGAGGCCGATGCCAGCCCGGAGGTACGCCTGACCATCTCGATGTAGTCGACCAGCACCAGCAGCATGAAGATACTGGTGAACACGCCCAAGGCCGCCACCAGGAAGCGACCGGCGAAATACCTGCCGATGGTGTTGGTGATCATGCTCATGCGGCGGCTGGCCGTCGGAAGAGGCGCAACAACCGCTCGTTGGATCTGTTGATTGCTTCCACCAGTTTCGCCGGCGGTTCCACCACAATCCCGGCTGAGATGATCCAGAAGCTGACGCCGATCGCTGTCGCCAGCAGGGCATATTGAAGCGGTGCGGCGAAGTCCGATTTCGCTGCCACGACGGAGCAGGCAAAGCCCGCCATGCGCAGGCCGAACACCGCGGCAATCGCGCTGCCCATCGAGAAGTTGCGGCTCTGCCGCGTGGTCCGTGGCGAACCCAGGAATGCAAAGGTCAAGGCAGCAAAGGCCAGCGGATAAATCGGCGCCATCAAGCGGTCGTGCATCTCGGCGCTGAACTGCCGCGGCACTTGCTTGTAAAGCGGGTCGTCGACGGGCGGCGCCATCAATTCCCAGAGATACCGTTCACGAATTCCGTAGGTGACGTCCTGACTGCGATTGGAGAACTTCGACATATCGAAAGCATAGCGGCCGAACGCCACCATGGCGGGGTCGGTCTTGCCTGTCTCGAAACGCTGCAGATTGCCGTCTTCCAGGATCAGGAATGAGCCGTCGCCATTCTTCAGCACCGTGCCGTGGTCCGCAATGATGGTGACGCGCTCTTTGGGATCGCGACGATCATCCACGAAGATGCCCACCAGCAATCCGCCGGGCTGGCGCTCCCGGACCCGGATGGTCAGGTTCTGGTCGAGCTGCGCGAAGCGGCCTGGCTGCAGGATATTCGCCAGCACGTCGGCCGTGATCTCGGCGTCCCAGCGCTTCAGCCGGCGCATACCATCCGGTGCCAGATATGAGCCGATGAAAGCCACGAGCAGCGATACGACCATTGTCGCGAACAGAAAGGGACGAAACAGCCGTCGCGGCGACAGGCCGGCGGCATTCATCACGATGATTTCGGAGTCGGTCGCGAGCTTGGTCAGGGTGTGGGACACCGCGATCATCAGCGCGATCGGAGCAATGATCAGAACGAGAACGGGAATCGCAAGGCTGGTGACGCCGAGGAAGGTCAGAATGGTCTGACCCTGGCTCGTCATCAGGTCGATTCCGCGCAACGCTTGCGTGATCCAGATCACGCCTGTCAGGCTGACCAGAACCACCGCAAACGACGCCAGCGTCGTGCGGAAAATATACTTATCGATAGACCCCATCGGTCCGATCAATCCCCGTTCCGGCCGCTAAAGTCGCCCGCATGCCCAATCCCGCAAGGGGAGCCCCGAGGACACACTGCGCTCTTCAGAAGCCCAGTCTCTCACTTAGCATCCCTTTGATTGGTCAACAAAATGGCCGGGGGATGGCTCGCTCAAGATATGGTTAATTATGTGCCCGATGTGGCCCTTGGGCCACTGAAACGGCCTTCCCGCATGGGTGGCAGCCGGAACAGAGGGACTGGCGGGGCGCATTCGTTGGCAAGGTCGGTGCGCACGGGCGCTGCGGACACATTCGGACACTGGGAATGTCCGAATCGGAGATGTCGGGTCCGCTCGGTTTCTCTTCGGGGAGACACAAGAAAACTATCAATAAAACTATCGATCCTTTGCGGTTTCGGTCAGAACCTGTCTTGACGGTTCACGCTGTGACGACAACAAAACACTTGAACCCCGCCGCACCGACCGGATTCCGCGCCGACCCCTGCGACAGCCCTGATCTTTCTGGAGGAATTTGCCATGCCCGACGCCGTCAAGGTCGGCTTCGTTCCGTTTGCCACTGCCGTGCGCGGTGCTCTCGTGGTGTTCTGTGACGAAGCGTTGAAATTCGGCCCAGCCGCGACCAAGGCTCTCGGGGACGCAGCGGCGATCGTGAAACGCGCAGCCGCGACCAGCAAGTTCAAGGGGAAGAGCGCATCGGTGCTCGACATCCTGGCCCCCGACGGCATCAAGGCGTCGCGTCTCATCGTGATCGGTACCGGCAAGCTGACCGATCTGAAGGAAACCGATTTGCTTAAATTCGGCGGCGTGCTCGCCGGGAAGGCCGGCGGCAGCAGTGATGCGGTGACCATCATTGCGGAACTGGCGTCGGGGGCGATGACGCCAGAGCAGGCGGCATCGGTCGCTTCCGGCGTATTGCTGCGCGCTTACAAATTCGATCGTTACAAGACCAAGAAGAAAGATGCCGACGAGGCGTCCGGCAATGTCACGTTTTCGTTGGCTGTCAGCGACGTCGCCGCAGCCAAGAAGGCCTTCGCGCCGGGCAATCATATCGTCAACGGCGTTGTGCTCGCCCGTGAGCTTGTGAACGAGCCGCCGAACGTGCTGTTTCCCGCCGAATTCGCGCGCCGCGCCGGTGAGTTGAAGAAGCTCGGCGTCACGGTCGAAGTGCTCGACGTCAAGGCGATGACCAGGCTTGGCATGGGTGCGCTGCTCGGCGTGTCCCAGGGATCTGTGCGTCCCGGCCGTATGGTGGTGATGCGCTGGAACGGTGGCAAGAAGGGCGAGCAGCCCGTCGCCTTCATCGGCAAGGGCGTGACCTTCGATACCGGTGGCATCTCCATCAAGCCGGCCGGCAGCATGGAAGACATGAAGGGTGATATGGGCGGCGCAGCCTGCGTCGTTGGCCTGATGCATGCACTCGCGGGCCGCAAGGCCAAGGTCAACGTCGTCGGCGCCATCGGCATCGTTGAGAACATGCCGGACGGCAACGCGCAGCGTCCGGGCGACATCGTAACGTCGATGTCCGGTCAGACCATCGAAATCATCAACACCGATGCTGAAGGCCGCCTCGTACTGGCCGATGTGCTCTGGTATGTGGCGAAGAAGTTCAAGCCGAAATTCATGGTCGATCTGGCGACGCTGACCGGCGCGATCATGGTCGCACTCGGTACCGAATATGCCGGCATGTTCTCCAACAACGACGAGCTCGCGGAGCGTCTGTCCACCGTCGGACAGGCCACCGGCGAACGCGTCTGGCGGATGCCACTCGGTCCGGAATACGACAAGCAAATCGACTCGCAATTCGCCGACATGAAGAACACCGGCACGCGCAACGGCGGCTCGATCACTGCGGCGCAGTTCCTGCAGCGTTTCGTCGACGATACGCCGTGGGCGCATCTCGATATCGCCGGCACCGCCATGGGTGCGCCGAAGACCGAGATCAATCAGAGCTGGGGCTCGGGTTACGGCGTGCGGCTGCTGGATCGGCTTGTTGCCGACTATTACGAGGCGAAGAAGTAGTCCGACACGATGACCGAGGTCCTGTTCTATCACCTGCAGAACATGACGCTGGAGAGCGTGCTGCCGCCGCTGCTCGAGAAGTCGCTCGAGCGCGGCTGGCGCGTTGTGGTGCAATCCACATCGGAAGAACGCGCCGATGCGCTCGATGCGCATCTGTGGACCTATCGTGACGATTCATTCCTGCCGCATGCCACCTGGCGTGTGGCAGACGCGGCGGATCAGCCGATCATTCTCGCGATCGAAGAGGGCAATCCGAATCGTGCCCAGGTCCGGTTCCTTGTGGACAGCGCGCCGGTGCCGGCGGATGCCGACAGCTATGAGCGCATGGTGCTGGTATTCAACGGCGATGATGCCGATGCACTCGCTGCAGCGCGAGCAGCCTGGACTGACTGCAAGGCGAGGGGCTTTACCGCCACCTACTGGCAGACCGATGAACGCGGCCGGTGGCAGCGCAAGAACTAGCTGGCGATTGGCGATCTGCTGCAATTAATGATAATTGTAGATTTCCTCACCGGTATCTGCCGCTGTGTCATGGTGGTGCCGCAAATGAATGATGTTACAGGCGCTTATCGCCTGTCTGGGGTTGCGTAATCGTGCGACAAGAAAAGCTTCATCGAAACGGACTGCTCGTGCTGCTACTTGCTGCGCCATTGCTCGCTGGCTGCGCTGGTGTGGGCGGTGACGCATTCTCCACGGATCTGCTGTCCAAGGATGCCGACTGGTTCTCCAAGCCGGGCCGCGTGTTCATCAAGAACGTTTCGATCGAGACACCGCCACTCTCACCTGAGCAGGCCGTCAGTCCGCAGGATCTCATCAGCGCGGACGGCGCGTGCCCGGGCATGGCGCCACGTGATGCCAACGCGCTTGCGGATGGTACCGCAGGTGCACCGGCTCAAACCGGTGTCGTGGCGCTCGGCCATACCGAATGCGACGTCGCGCGTGGTGCAGGCGCACCCGACAGTGTCAATCTCTCGACCAACCCGCGCGGCGATCGCGTCGCCGTGCTGACCTATCTGCGTGGTCCGCGCGCCGGCATCTATACATTCACGGCAGGCCGTCTGACTGTTGTCGAACGCGGGCCGGAAGTCGAGCAGCCGAAGACCGCGCGTCCTAAAGCCAAGAAGCGCGCCGCGACCTGATCCTCTTGAAGATTTAGGAGCAAGCGACGACTGTGCTCTCAGCCGTTCGCTCCCTCATGGAGCGAACTTGCAGTGAGCCATTGCTCTTCGGCGCGTTGCAATGCGTCTGCCGCAGCCGCGCGCGCTTTGCTGAGCTGGGTGGCCTGCTTCGGATCCTTCTTGAAGAGGTCGGGCAATGCCAGGGCGGTATCGATCTTGGCGATGATGCCGGTGATGCGTTCCATTTCGGCTTCCGCCTCGGCGACCTGCTGCTTGAGCGGAATCTTTTTCTCTTTGGGCTTCACCAGCTTTTCGCGATCCGTACCGGTGCGGTCGCGCGTCGGCGTGCGCATGCCGCGGGCCTGCATGACGACCTTGCGATAGTCGTCGAGATCGCCATCGAAATTGGTGACGGTGCGGTCGGCCACCACCCAGAGCTGGTCTGCGCAGGCCTCGATCAGATAGCGATCATGCGAGACCATGATCACCGCACCTGGGAATTCGTTGATCGCTTCGGCGAGCGCCGCACGGCTGTCGATATCGAGATGATTGGTCGGTTCGTCCAGGATGATCATGTTCGGACCGTAGAAGGTCGCGAGCCCCAGCAGCAGGCGCGCCTTCTCGCCGCCGGACAGGCTCTTCACGACCGTATCCGCAGCCTTGCCGGAAAAGCCGATATTGCCGGCGCGCGCGCGGATCTTTGATTCCGGCATGTCCGGCATCAGCTTGCGCACGTGATCGTAGACGGAGTTGTCCATCACCAGCTCGTCGAGCTGATGCTGGGCAAAATATGCGATCGACAATTTGTCGGCGCGGGTGATCGATCCCGAAAACGGCTGCAGCTTGTTCGCCAGCAGCTTGACCAGCGTCGACTTCCCGTTGCCGTTGGAGCCGAGCAGGGCGATACGATCCTCGGTGTCGATGCGCAGTGTCACCTGAGTGAGCACCGGCTTGCCGGGCTCATAGCCGACCGACACATTGTCCACCGCAAGGATCGGCGGTGACAGGATCTTTTCGGGCGCAGGGAAGACGATCTCGCGCACGTCTTGCGTCACCAGCGCTGAGATCGGCTTCATGCGCTCCAGCATCTTTACGCGCGATTGTGCCTGACGTGCCTTGGAGGCCTTGGCCTTGAAGCGATCGACGAAGTCCTGCAACCGCTTGCGCTCGGCTTCCTGACGCTTGACGTTCTTGGCGTCGAGCGCCTCCTTGTTGGCGCGGAACTCTTCGTAATTCGAATAGGTCCCGCGATAATGCACGAGCTTGCCGCGGTCGAGATGCAGGATCTCGTTCACGGACGTATCGAGCAGGTCACGGTCATGGCTGATGACGATGACTGTGCGCGGATAGTTGGCGAGATGGTCTTCGAGCCACAGAGTGCCTTCGAGATCGAGATAGTTGGTCGGTTCGTCCAGCAGCAGCAGGTCCGGCGCCGAGAACAACGTCGCTGCAAGCGCAACGCGCATGCGCCAACCGCCGGAGAATTCGGAACAGGAGCGCAACTGGGCTTCAGCCGAGAAGCCGAGGCCGCTCAGGATCGCCGCGGCACGGGCGGGCGCGGAATGGGCATCGATATCGACAAGGCGGGTCTGGATGTCGGAAATCCGCTCCGGATCGGTGGCGGTGTCGGCTTCCTTCAGCAGCGCATCGCGCTCGAGATCAGCTTTCAGCACGACGGAGATCAGGCTCTCGGGACCGTCAGGTGCTTCCTGGGCGAGGCTGCCTATGCGCCAGCGCGGCGGAATCGAGATACTTCCGGTTTCGGTAGCCAGATCGCCACGGATGGCATGAAAAAGGGTCGATTTGCCGACGCCGTTGCGGCCAACGAACCCCACGCGGGCCCCTGGCGCAATCTGTACCGTGCTCTCGTCAATGAGCAGGCGTCCGGCAATCCGGATCGAAATGTCTGTGATGGAAAGCATGCGGGGTTGTCACCGCTGCGACGCACAAAGGCAACCCCGATTTGGCCGCTAACGGTGCGTAGCAGATCAATTCTGCCGTTAACGGCTTCTGGTGCTGTCATCCTGCTGCCGCATCTGGTCCATTAGCATCTGCAGATGGGAGGGCAGAGCGTCGTCGTCCGGACCGATGTCCCGGCGCAGCCGTTCGCCGATGGCATTGCAAATCGCCGCGCTGGTGGTGCGGTCGATGTGATCTTCGCCATCATTGGTGAACTGGTTTTGCATTGTCTTCCCGGTGCTCGTGGCAGTTGAATGACACCAAGGCAAGTCGCGCGGGCCGAAATTGTTTCAAGATTTACGGATTTGAGGCTGTTTGAGTCAAAAATCGATGAATCGTCCACAGATCTACAGAAAGCCCGGCCGTTGGAACGGCCGGGCGGTATCATCTGCAGTGGGCGTCAGTAGCAGCGATTGACGAGCCGCCAACGCGGTCCCCACGGGGTCGGAACGACCCGGCGAACGAGGCATCCGCCACCGCCATAGCCGTAAACCGGCCCGCCGATGAAGCGTGGTCCGCCCCAGCCGTGATGCCACCCGCCTCCATGCCAGCCCCCGCCGCGCCATCCACCATGGCCGCCCCAGGCGGAAGCCGAGGTCGGAGCCAGCGCCGCGGCACCCAATGAGGCCGCTGCAACCAAAGTCAGTGCGATCTTGCGGAACATTTTAATCTCCTCTGGTTCGGCGCGTCTTGCGCCTGCGGTGAACATGGCGCCGGGGGCAAATGCCGTTGGCCGGGGTCATTGCAGGCAGTCTAGGCCGGGAAAGCTGAACCGGATCGTGCCAGTCCTGTCAGGAATGGTTCATGTGGATGACATCTCGGTAATTCGAGCGCGGGATCTGCGAAAATGGGGCCTGCGACATTTGGACGGATCGCTTGCCGTTCCCAGATAGCGTCGATATAAGCCGCCATCTTCCAGCGACTGTTATTCAAGGATAAATCATGGCTATCGAGCGTACCTTTTCGATTCTGAAACCCGACGCGACCGAGCGCAATCTGACCGGTGCGATCAACGCGTTGATCGAAAAGGCCGGCCTGCGGATTGTCGCGCAGAAGCGCATCCGTATGACCCGCGAACAGGCTGGCATTTTCTACGCCGTTCACAAGGAACGCCCGTTCTTCGGCGAACTGGTGGACTTCATGACCTCGGGTCCCGTCGTTGTGCAGGTGCTGGAAGGCGAGAACGCCGTCCTCAAGTATCGCGACGTGATGGGCGCAACCGACCCTTCGAAGGCTGCCGACGGCACCATCCGCAAGCTTCACGCCAAGTCGATCGGCGAGAATTCGGTGCACGGTTCGGACGCTCCGGAAACTGCAGCGATCGAGATCGCACAGTTCTTCTCGGGCAACGAGATCGTCGGTTAACTCAGGCTGACATTGCGACAAGGTTGCGGGGCGAGGGGGCGCGCCGCAACCAAGCCGGCCAAGGCCGGATGAACCATCACCAACACTAGACGGGGGCACGCTGTGGACTGGATGCTGCAAATTTTCGATCCGGCGACGATCAAAACGGTCTTCGCTCAGTTCCAGCTTGAAATGCAGCAGCCTGCGTTCTGGCTTGCCGTCGGCAAGATCATCTGGATCAACGTATTGTTGTCGGGAGACAACGCGCTGGTGATCGCGCTGGCCTGCCGCGGCCTCGAGCCGAAGCAGCGCATGTGGGGCATGATCCTCGGTGCGGCTGCGGCCGTAATCCTGCGGATCATTTTCACCGGCATCGTCGCCACATTGATGGAACTGCCCTACCTCAAGCTGGTGGGTGGTCTCGCGCTGATCGTGATCGCGGCCAAGCTGCTGGTTCCCGAGCAGGAAGAGGAGGACGGCGTCAAGGCGGCCTCGCATCTGTGGGCCGCTGTGCAGATTGTCGTCGTCGCTGACATCGTCATGAGCTTGGACAACGTCATCGCCGTGGCCGCCGCAGCCAATGGCAGCGTGCCTCTGTTGATCCTTGGCCTCGCCATCAGCGTCCCGTTGATCGTCGCCGGCGCTGCCCTCATCATGGCGCTGCTCACCCGTCTGCCGGTTCTGGTCTGGCTCGGTGCGGCTCTGCTGGGCTGGGTCGCGGGCGAAGTCATCGCGACCGATCCAGCGATTTTGCCGCTGCTGCACAGCTTCTTCGGTGGCTCGCTGGGCACCGGCCTCGACAGCCTGATGTCTTCGCTGGGCCTTGGCGTTCGCTTCGCCAACGGCGGTCACGGCGGCGAGATCGTCTGCGGCCTGATTGGTGTCGCCGTGGTGCTCGCTGTCGGAACGCTGTGGCGCCGCCGCAGTATGTCTGCACATGCTGAGCAAGCTGCCTAACTGAACGAAAGCTCAAAGCGGGCGAGGGGCTATGCCCGTCGCCCGCTTTTTTGTTTCTAGAATTTGGTCATTTCTAGAACTTGAATTCGACGCCCAGCGTCCCCTGATGGGACTGCGAATAGGCGCGGAACTTGCCATCGTAATTGAGATAGAGACGTGCGGTGTTGCTGAGGCTCAGCGACGCTGATGCGCCGGCATCTGCGCCGTACTGGCTTTCGCCGATCCCCTGAACGGTGATGCTCTCGACACCGAGGCTAACGGTAACGGCGCTGAAGCTCTGATGCACGTTGTCGACGAATTTGGCATAGCCCGACAGATCCAGAATCTTCTGGTCGAAGATCCAGTAGCGCCCGACTTCGGCGCCAATCAGGATACGCGCGCGCTCCGCTGACGCACCGCTCGCGTTGACAGGGTTGAGGCCGCCGAGCTCCTGCATCGATCCGGTTGTGGCACGGGTATATTCGAAAGCAGCCTTGGGCACGATCCGCGCTTGCTCATAGCTCCAGTAGTAGCTCAGTTCCGTGAGGGCGCCGTCGATCCGCGCATTGTAGCCGGCGCTGGCGAGCCCCAGGCCCGTATCGCGGCGCGAGTTGATGTCGCCGAAGCCGTGCACCAATGCGATTGCCCAGGTCCATGCGCCCTGGTCTACCGATGCATTGACGCCGATCTGCGTGAGGTCGAGCGTCGCAGATTGCAACGCGAGCGGGACGTCGATCGCGGTGTGGCTCTGATCGACCGACAGTCCGACATTGACGCCCGGCATCAGTTGCGCACCGATCCCGGCGACGCCGCCAATGGTCCGGCGCTTGTCGCCGACGAAATCCCCGATCGTGCCGGTATGCGCGCCAACGCCGTAGAATTCGGCCCAGCTTCGGAAGCGGGGCGTCTCGGCGGTTTCCGATGCGCCGCCGCCACCGGGATTGGTGCGCGACGCCCTGCTGAAGCCGTGGCTTGCCTGATCGCCGAGGCGCCGCAGGAACTGGCTACCGAGATCGCCGATGGCGATGCCGGCGGATTGTCCGGCATTGAAGTCGGTCGATGAGGGCACCGGTGCGGCTGCTGGCGGTGGTGTCGTCGGTGGCGGTGTGGTTGGGGGCGGCGTGGTGGGCGGCGCTAGCTGGGCGGAGGCGAGCGAAGGTGCGACAAGAAGCGCGGCTGCGAGGCCGAGCAGGATAGTCCGAGGTCGCCGGCTGGTAGCCGGGGTTCTGTCCGTTCGGGCGTATCGCGATGGATCGCGCATTATGAATCTTTTCGAAATTGCCGCGGCAGGCCGCTTGATCGCGGCCGAGCATACGCGATCCCTTCAACGTTGCCGCTGCGCATTGGACGCCTCCTGTGGCGATTGACGCCTATTGTTGTGCGATTGCCACAGCAGATTCGTATCGTTTTTCAGCGCGTTATGGTCATTCGCGCAATCTGGCCGATGACGTTTCATTCCGGCTCGCCGGGTCAGAGATCGGGCATACGGCATCTCGATGAGCGCGACCGACGCGCGGTTGCGCTGGTATCAAAACTTCGGCCGCAAGAAGCCGGAGACTTGCCTAGCCGAAATTTTCATGTTGGAATTCTTGCACAATCGGATCTAGGCCGTTCGACTGTGCGTTTTGAGAGCAGGACATTCAGCAGACACCGGGAAGCCCGCTTGTGGCGTGGCACGCATGATGCGTGGCCGCGTCTTTTTTGTATCTAGATCGGGAGACAGACGATGCAGAAGGGCACCGTCAAATGGTTCAACCCCACCAAGGGTTATGGCTTCATCAAGCCGACTGTCGGCGACAAGGATGTCTTCGTGCACATCTCCGCCGTCGAGCGCGCGGGCCTCAGCACCCTCAATGAAAACCAGACCATCGAATACGACCTGGTGGAAAATCGCGGCAAGACGTCCGCCGAGAACCTCAAGGTCTCATAACTGAGTTTTGGTCTGCCGGCCTTGATATACGAGCCGGCCGACTGCTGTTGCCCCGGGGCAAGCCGGCCCTTTTGTAACTCCGGTGCGGATTGCACCGAGCCGGAGGGGCCTTGCCCGCATCAGCCTTTCTTCGGCTTCTTTGCCTTTTTGGCCGTTTTCTTGGCGGGCGCAGCCTTCTTCGGGCCCTTGTCCTTCTCGGGGCTCTGAGCCTTCATCGCCTGGGCTGCTTCTGCGATCTGAAGAGTTTCAACGGCCTTACGCATCGCTCGTGCATAGCTATCGGCAGCATTGTCAGCGGACATTTGAAGGCGCTTGGCGGCGGCCATGCCTTGCTCCGTCGCGTCCTTTGCCAGTTGCTTGAAATGATCCTTGGCGATCTTGTCCTTGGCCTTGGCGGCCAGGCCAGTATAGCGATCGCGTCGTGCCTTGACGGCTGCCATCAGTGTCTTGTTTTGCTGCTTAGCAATCTGCCGGATGATCACATCCAGATCGGCGCCCGTCATTCTTGATTTCCTTAAGTGACAACCAGAATAGTCAATTGTTTCAATTATGCAGTTGCCATTGAGGCATTGCAATCGTCGCAGCTCGTGGCGCTTGCCAACGCACTGGACGAGGGGAGTTCATTGCCGGATGTCGTAAGCACGGATCGGGTTTCTTTACCGTAAAGATACTCGCCAATTGCGTTTGCCTGACGGAATCATGATACCGCGAGACTTCCCGTCCGGCGCAGCCAGATCCGGCCTGTCGATATGCGGTGCCAGATTGGCTGGCGTGTGGAGCATCCTGCGATGACGGTGCCGGCGAGATCGCGTTTCCGGATTGGCTTCAGGACGTCGATCATTGCGTTGTTCGTCGGCGTCGTCCTCACGGTCGGCCTGGTGTTGGTCTATCTCAGCTTCAGCAGGGTGAATACGATCATCCGGACGGCGGCGTCGTCGTATCTCAGTGTGGTCGCGCAATCCGCGACCGATCGCATCGATGCGCAGCTCAAGAGCGTCCACGACAATCTGGATATTCTGCGCGGTATCACGTCGGTTCAGTCCGCCGAGCTCAAGAATAATCCGCGGCTGAACATCCTGCTGGCGTCGATGCTGCGTAACAACAAGCAGCTCTACGGCCTGTATATGGGATATGAGGACGGCTCGTTCCTCGAAATGGACCTGATCGACCGAACGGGAGCCGAGGTGAAGGCTCGTTTCGGGGCACCGAACAGAGCCAGATTTCGCCTGTTCACGATCGTGAAGGCGGGCGATTTCGGGCCGCTTCAGACGACAACGACGTTTCTCGACGATGCGCTGCAACCCTTGGCAAGTCTGTCCGGTCCTGTCGATTTCGACCCGCGTGCCAGGCCGTGGTATCGCGGCGCCTTCGAGGCCAATGCCAGTCTGTTGACGGAGCCCTATATTTTCTATGAGACCGGCGACATCGGCTATACGCTGCGAATGCCGATCGCGGGAGGCCAGCAAGGCGTTGTGGCCGCCGATATCCTGCTCAGTGAAGCCGAGGCCATGCTGCGCAAGCAGCAGCTCGGACATTCGGGCATGGCCTACCTCTTTGATGATGCCGACCGGGTGCTGGCGCATCCCGAAATGTCCCGGTGGCTTGAAGCCACGAGCGTGCCGAACAAACTGTCGGAGCTGCCGCGACTGAGCGATGTCGATACGATCGGCGCAACTGCCGCCATCAAGGCGTGGCGCCAGACCGGCGTTGAGCAACAGTTCTTCGCTGACAGCACAGGGCGTGCCTATGCAGCCGCATTCAGGCCCGTAGAGATGGCCGGATCGGCCAATCTTCGTGTCGGCTTCTTCGCGCCGCTCGATGAATTCTATGCCGAGATAGAGCAGGAGAAACGCACCCTTTTCATTCTCGCATTTTGCTTCGTCATCGCCGCCGTGCCGATCGCGTTCTGGATCGGCAACAAGCTGTCGCTGTCCTTGCGCATTCTGGCGCGCGAGGTGGATAGGATCCAGAACTTCCGGTTCTCGTCCATGCCGCAGCTGCATTCGCCGATCCGCGAAATCGACGATCTCGGGCGATCGGTCTTCACCATGCGCACGCTGGTGCAGACATTCTCGAATTTCGTTCCCAAGCGCCTGGTTCAGCAGTTGGTGGAAACCGGCACGGCCATGCAACTAGGCGGAGAGCGTCGCGAGGCGACTATCCTGTTCACGGATGTCGAGAATTTCACGGGGATGACGGAGAACGAGGATCCGACACGGGTGATGCTTTACACGTCGCGCTACTTCGCTGCGATCTCGGACGTCATCGCCACCCATCAAGGGACGGTCGACAAATATATCGGCGATGCCGTCATGGGACTTTGGAACGCACCGATCGAACATACGAACCATGTCGCGCAGGCCTGTGCCGCCGTGCTCGATTGCGTCGAAGCCAATCGCAAGCTCAATGAGGAATTCGAGCGCGAAGGTTGGCCGGTTTACAAGACCCGGTTCGGCCTGCATGTGGGCGATGTCATGATCGGCAATATCGGGTCACCCGATCGTATGAACTACACGGCGCTCGGAGCTACCGTGAATCTCGCATCGCGGCTGGAGACGCTCAACAAGGACTACGGGACGAGCGTTCTGGTCAGCGGGGCCGTCAAGGAGCGGGTGGACGCGTTGTTTCTGTTTCGCAGCGTCGCCCTGATCAAGCCGAAAGGGTTCGCGTCGGAAGTTCAGATCTATGAGCTGATCGGGGTGCGAAACTGACATTTCGTCACATCGCTTGATCGCCGTGCCAATATCTCTGTCCGATCGACGGGTGGCCGCGATATAGTGGACAAATGGCAGCCGGTGGAGAAAAATTGCGACGATGACCGACGTGAACCCGGTACGGCGAGGTCGTCCTCGATCGGTCGAGACCGAGGATGCGATCCTGGAGAGCGCCTATCGCATGATGGCGGCCGAGGGGCTCGCCGCCACGACCATTGATGCGATCGCGCGGGATTCCGGCGTCTCCAAGATGACGATCTACAAATGGTGGCCGTCGCGCGAGGCGGTGCTGATCGACGCATTCCTGCGACAGGCATCGACCATGCTGCCACTTGCCGAGAGCGGCGATCCACTGACGCGCGTTGCCAAGCATGCCGCGGCCTATGTCATGGCGCTGAACGGCGATTTCGGGAAGGTGCAGTTGGCTGTCATTGCCGAATGTATCTCGCGCACCGGTTCTGCGAAAATCTTCTCCGAGCGCTATCTCGCAATCCGCCGGGACATATCGCTGGCGATCATCAAGGACGGCCAGAAGGACGGCAGCATCAATGCCGCGGAATCGGCCGGCGATCTCTATGACCGGATCTACGGCACGCTATTTTATGAGTATGTTTTTGGATTCCGGCCGCTGACGGCCGATTATGCGCGCAAACTCGTCAAATCCGTGCTGTCGGCCCGATAATCAGATGCCGCCCTGCCGCGCGCGGCGAAACCAGCGCCACGTCTCCCGGGTGACGGCCCGGTAGCCCTGACCGCGATGCGCGATACGCGCGTCGATGATCGCATTGAGCCTCGGCAGCGCGTGGAACGGGACCGACGGATAGGCGTGATGCTCGACATGGAATGGCATGTTCCAGGTGAACCACTTGGTCAGCGCGTCGGTATAGGTGGTGCGGGTATTCTCATAGGCGCTGCGGGTGCGCTCGCAGCCGGTGTGTTCGGCATAGAGATAGGGCCGCAGGAACAGCTGGCCGACATAGAGCGGAACGAGCCAGCACCACAGCAGCATCGTGCTCCCAAATGCGACGGAAGCGATCAGCAGCGCGAGATAGACGAGGGCATAGATGCGCGCCTCGCGCACCACCATGCCCTGCTTGGCTTCAGGGATCCACGGCGCCACGGCGTGCCCGGTTAGGGCACGGCGGAACAGCAGGCGGATCCGGTTCGTCAGCTGCACGATGCCGGTATAGGCGATGGCGAGCCTTGTGTCCGATGACGGGATGGTCGCGGTGACAAGCTCGGGGTCGCGGTCAGGATCCTGCGTGAAGCGGTGATGATCCCAATGAAACAACGCATAATGTTCATAGGGCAGAACGATCATCAGGGACGAGGCGTGGCCGAGGATTTCGTTGAGGCGGCGGCTTGTGAATACAGTCTTGTGCGCAGCCTCATGCACGGCCATGAACAGGAAGGCGATGAGATAGCCCTGAATGAAGATCAGCGGGATTGCCCACGTCACGCCGTAACGGTTGGAGATCTGCCAGATGAGCGTCCCCACAAGGGCGATCAGGGCGTAGTGGCTGATCGAGCGAATGAGCCCCGGCAGATTGGCGCGCACCGACAGGTGCTTCAACTGTGCAGGCGTCAAGGCGCGGCCTTCGATCTTGCCATGGCTAGCAGCATCCATCGTCATCTGGTCATTGCCTTTCGGTTCAATCGTGAGCGGCCAGCAGCATTGCGACCTGCGCTTTGATGAATGCAGCGTCGGCGGGAATCTTGGCCGGATTGCCGGCACGGTGTCCGTGCAGCGAAGGGATCGGACACAGTTCCGCCGTGCGTGCGTTGGTCAGCAGAGGGAGTTCGTCCTCGTTGTCACCGACCTGAAAATAATTGTCGGTTTGTCCGGGCATCAACAGAACGCGCGCGGTGATCGCAGCCATGGCCTTGCGGAAGTCGCCGCCGAAGGCGTCGCAGCGGCTGATGTCGCCATTCTGCCAGGTCCAGAGCTGGGCCAGCAGGTTGTTGGCGTCGCGATGCGCGAAAGCGACGTCCCACGATCGAGTCAGATAATCTTCCAGCGAGGTGAAGCCGGCCTCGCGCCAGATTTCGTCGCGGTAGAAGCCGTGTGACATCGCCCAGCCGGCATAGACACGCCCCATGGCGCGAAGGCCGACGGATGGTTTCGAAACAAAGCGGCCATCGACAAAGGCCGGATCGGTCGTCAAAGCTGCCCGCACGCTTTCGAGAAACACGGCGTTGAAAGGCGAGCACCGGGCGCTGCCGCAGACGACTGCAGCGCGCGCCACCATGTCCGGGTAGCGGGCGGCCCAGTGATAGGCCTGCATGCCACCCATCGACCATCCGTAGACCAGTGCCAGACGGGTGATGCCGAACCGCTCGGTCAGCAGGCGGTGCTGGATCGAGACAGCGTCATGGTAGCTGATGTTCGGATAGGGGGCGCCAGCCAGAGCGTCCATGAAATTAGACGGCGATGACGACAGCCCGTTCCCGAACAAATTGGGGATGACGATGAAGTAGCGCTCCGGATCGAGCACGCCACCCGGCGCGATCAGCCATTCGGTGTCGTAATGTTGTGCGGCGAACGAGGTCGGATAGAGGATGGCGTTGTCCTTGGCAGCATTGAGTGAGCCGTAGGTCTTGTAGGAGAGTTGCAGGCGAGGGGGCTGATGGCCGGATTGCAGCAGGACCTCGCGGGCCTCGAATATCTGGTAGTCGCTCGACGCGTTCATGCTGGGCTCCGGAAGATCATTCGACACCTGCGGATCGCACGACAGGTAACCCGCTCGATAAAATTTAATAACTGTACCGATGGTACATTAAATAAGGGGCAGTGCAATGCCGAAACTTCGGCATAGCCGCCCGGATAACGTGCAGTCGCCCGCCACTCATCTATGCTGGAGCGACATCACGGTTTTGTATTCGAAACGTACAAGAGATCCGCGCCGCGTTGGTCTATGCGTCGGCGCGGTGGCGGACAGGCGGATCGGTTATCCGCATTTCCCCGCTGTGCATTCGACGTCATTTACCCGCAACCCGCTCAAGGAGTCCGCATCATGGGAACCATCACCACCAAGGACGGCACCGAGATTTTCTACAAGGATTGGGGGACCGGGCAGCCGATCGTGTTCCATCACGGCTGGCCGCTGAGCGCGGACGACTGGGATGCCCAGATGATGTTCTTCCTCAACAATGGCTATCGCGTCATCGCCCATGATCGCCGTGGCCACGGCCGTTCGAGCCAGACAGCCACGGGCAATGAAATGGACACCTATGCGGCTGACGTCGCTGAACTTACCGACGCGCTCGACCTGAAAGACGCTGTCCATATCGGCCACTCCACTGGGGGCGGCGAAGTCGCGCGGTACGTCGCGCGTGCCAAGAAGGGGCGCGTCGCCAAGGCCGTGCTGGTCAGCGCTGTGCCGCCGATCATGCTCAAGACCGAGAAAAATCCCGGCGGCCTGCCGCTCGAAGTGTTCGATGGCTTCCGCGCCGCGCTTGTTGCCAATCGCGCGCAGTTCTACGTCGATGTCCCGGCCGGGCCATTCTACGGCTTCAACCGCCCGGGAGCGAAAGTCTATCAGGGCGTCATCGACAACTGGTGGCGGCAGGGCATGATGGGCGGCGCCAAGGCGCATTACGATTGCATCAAGGCGTTTTCGGAAACCGACTTCACTGAAGACCTGAAGGCGATCGACGTCCCGGTGCTGGTGTTGCACGGTGATGACGACCAGATCGTGCCTTACGCAGATGCAGGCGTGTTGTCAGCCAAGCTGGTGAAGAACGGAACGCTGAAGCTCTATCCGGGATTCCCGCACGGGATGTTGACCACCCATGCAGATTTGATCAATCCGGATCTGCTGGCCTTCATCAAGAGCTGATCGATTGCGTCATGGCGGGCGAGGCGCAGGCTTCGTCCGTCATGCTCCGTTAGAGCGTTTCACGTTTTTATTGAAGCGTATCCGGCGTTGGCAAAGTAGTTTTTG
>NZ_JBGMOE010000133.1:0-7500 GCF_041424195.1 Tardiphaga sp.
GTCACCATCAACGGCATGGCCAAGGGCGCCGGCATGATCGCGCCGGACATGGCGACGATGCTCTCCTTCATCTTCACCGACGCGCCGATCTCCGCACCGGCGCTGCAGGCGCTGCTCAAGGCCGGCGTTGACGACTCGTTCAACGCGGTGACCATCGACGGCGACACCTCGACCTCGGACACGCTCCTGATGTTCGCGACTGGCGCCGCGACCGCACAGGGGGCGCCGAAGATCACCAAGGCCAGCGACATCAGGCTGAAGCCCTTCGTGAAGGCATTGAACGCGATCCTCAACGATCTCGCCGAACAGGTCGCGCGCGATGGCGAGGGCGCCCGCAAGCTCATTGAGATCGTCGTCGAGGGAGCAACCACCAAGGCCTCGGCACGCAAGATCGCCATGTCGATCGCCAACTCACCGCTGGTGAAGACGGCGGTGGGCGGCGAGGATGCCAATTGGGGCCGCGTGGTCATGGCTGTCGGCAAGGCCGGCGAGCCCGCCAATCGCGACAAGCTGTCGATCTGGTTCAACGGCATTCGCGTCGCCAAGTCCGGCGCACGCGACCCGTCCTATAACGAGACCGAGGTCTCCAACGCGATGAAGAAGCCGGAGATCCAGATCAAGGTGGCGCTCGGCCTCGGCAAGGGCCGCGACCGCGTGCTGACCTGCGATCTCACCAAGGAATATATCGCCATCAATGGCGACTATCGGTCGTGAAACTCGTCCTCGTCGTTGCCTGCGCACTGATCGATCCTGACGGCCGCGTGCTGATCGCACAGCGGCCGGAAGGCAAGGCGCTGGCCGGCCTCTGGGAATTTCCCGGCGGCAAGCTGGAGCCTGGCGAGCGGCCCGAAGCGGCGCTGATCCGCGAGCTCGACGAGGAGCTCGGGATCACCGTGAAGGAAGCCTGCCTCGCGCCGCTGACCTTCGCCAGCCACGCCTATGAGGATTTTCACCTGCTGATGCCGCTCTATATCTGCCGGCGCTGGGAAGGCCTTGCGATCTCCAGGGAAGGCCAGAACCTCGCCTGGGTGCGGCCCAACAAGCTGCGCGACTATCCGATGCCGGCCGCGGATATCCCGCTGATCCCGCATCTGATCGATCTGCTCTAGGGCTTCAGCCCCTTCACCGCATCGGCGAGGCTCGCTTTCGCCGAGCCCGGCTTCAGCGGCTTCTGCTGGCTTTCATGCGGCGCCCAGCCGGACAGCCAGATGATGTCGAAGGTCGCGCGAATGCGACCGTCGGGATCGGCAAAGCGTTCACTATAGATCTGCGCCATGCGCAGCAGCGTCGCGCGGCGCAGCGGCGCACGGCGGCGCTCGACCAGCACATTGGTGGCGCCCATCCTGCGCAGGTCCTGCATGAGACCGAAGACGCTGTCGTAGCGTACCACGACGCGATCGACGTCGGTCACCGGCAGCGCAAATCCCGCCCGCTGCAGCAACGCACCGACATCGCGCAGATCGGCTGATGGCGCGACGCGCGGCGAGATGCCACCGTCGAGCTCGGCTTCGGCAGCAGCAAACGATTGCCGCAACTCGGTCAGCGTATCGCCGCCCAGCATTGCCGCCAGCAGCAAACCATCCGGCTTCAGCGCGCGGCGGATCTGCGCCATCGCGCCCGGCAGATCATTGACGAAATGCAGCCCGAGTGCGGAGACGACGAGATCGAGCGAAGCTGGCGCGAGATTGAGGCCATCGCTTTCGACATCCGGCACATCGACATGGGCGACATGACCGACGCGCCCGGCCACAACATCGCGCAGACCGTTGCCGGGCGTTGCCACGTCGACGGCATTGTCGAACTGGCGCAGCACCGCCTGCAATCGCTCGTCCATGTCGGCGACAACACGATCCAGCAGGAACGTCTCGGCGCCAAGCTGCGACGCACGCGCCTGCCGCACGCGCAGCAGGGCGCGGTCGAACAGGATCGGTGCAGCAATGGAGGTCTGAGCCATGCGGCTTGGTACGCCGAAGACCGGGGATCTGGCAATCGCGCTTGAGATCGGTGCAGGAGGGCTCTAGCCTTCAACCTATGGACGCAGAAACGACAGTGTCGCGGTCCCTCCCCGCGCAATTGCGCGGCGCGTTGAAGCTTTGCCGGTCCGCATTGAGGCAAACCGCCCGCCTTGCCCTTGACGTTGCGTTGCCGACCCTTTGCGTGGCCTGCCGGGAACCCGTGGCGGGCGAAGGCGTCTGCGCGGCCTGCTGGGGCAAACTCTCCTTCATCGCGCCGCCGTTCTGCAGCCGGCTCGGCATTCCGTTCGTCTACGATCCCGGCCCGGGCATCCTGTCGATGCAGGCAATCGCCGATCCGCCGGCCTATCAGCGCGCCCGTGCGGCCGTGCGCTATGACGAGGTCGCCCGCACGCTGGTGCATCAGTTGAAATATCATGACCGGACCGATCTGGCGCCAACCATGGGTCGCTGGATGGCGCGCGCGGGGAAGGAATTGCTAGCAGAAGCCGATCTTCTGGTGCCGGTGCCGCTACACTGGCGACGCGGCTTCAGCCGGCGCTTCAACCAGTCGGGCGCGCTGGCGCGGGCAATCGGCCGGCAGAGCGGTGTTGCGATATCCCGCGACGCCCTGCGGCGAATACACCCGACCGAACACCAGATCGGCCTGTCGCGCACCGAGCGCGCCAGCAATGTGCAGGGCGCCTTCAAGGTCCCGCCTGAACGCCAGGTTGAAATCCAGGGCCGCCGCGTCATTCTGGTCGATGACGTGCTGACCTCCGGTGCCACGACGGACGCCTGCGCACGGGCGCTGCTGCGCGCCAAGGCCGCTCAGGTCGATGTGCTGGTCTTTGCGCGGGTTGTGGAGGCCCACAAGGTCCCCATATAATCAGACACTTCCCCTGCAACTGGAGCACCCGATGGCCGCCGCGATTGAAATCTACACCCGTCCCGGCTGTGGCTATTGCAGTGCCGCGATCTCGCTGCTCCAGCGCAAGAAAGCCGCTTTCACCCATTTCGACACCGCGACCGACCCGAACCTGCGCCAGGAAATGTTCGACCGGACCTACCCCGGCGCCACCTTTCCGCAGATTTTCATCGGCGGCACCCTGATCGGCGGCTGCGACGATCTCTACGCATTGGACCGCGAAGGCAAATTTGACGCCATGATCGCAGGCGAGAAGGCCACCTCATGAGCCAGATATCCCCGACGTCCGAGCCCCAGACCTTCACCGCCGGGATGGTGCAGATGCGTACCGGCCTGCTGCCGGAGCCGAGCCTCGAACAAGGCCGCCATCTGATCCGCGAAGCCGCGCTCGCCGGCGCCGACTATGTGCTCACGCCGGAAGTGAGCAATATGATGCAACTCAATCGCACCGCGCTGTTCGAACATCTGCGCTCGGAAGAAGACGACCTCTCGCTGAAGGCCTATCGCGCGCTGGCCGCCGAGCTGAAGATCCACCTGCATATCGGATCGCTGGCCGTGCTGGCCAACCCGGAACGCGCCGCCAATCGCTCATTCCTGATCGGACCGGACGGCAATGTCCTGGCGAGCTACGACAAGATCCACATGTTCGACATCGACCTGCCTAACGGCGAGAGCTATCGCGAATCCGCGAATTACCAGCCGGGCGAGACCGCCGTCATCTCCGACCTCCCCTGGGGCCGCATCGGCCTGACCATCTGCTACGATGTGCGCTTCCCGGCACTGTATCGCGCATTGGCTGAAAGCGGCGCGTCGTTCCTGACGGTGCCCTCGGCCTTCACGCAGAAGACTGGCGAGGCCCATTGGCACACGCTGCTGCGCGCCCGCGCGATCGAGACCGGTTGCTTCGTCTTTGCGGCCGCGCAGGGCGGCGTGCATGAAAACAAGCGCACGACCTATGGCCACTCGCTGATTATCGACCCGTGGGGCGTGGTGCTGGCCGAAGCCACCGGCGTCGAACCGGGCTTCATCCTCGCGAAAATCGATCCGGCCAAGGCGACCGAAGCGCGCAAGACCGTGCCGTCATTGCAGCACGGCCGCCGCTTCAGTGTCAGCGACCCCAAATCGGGCCCGGACTACCTGCATCTCGTTCGGGAAGCGACATGATCCGCTACAACCTGCGCTGCGAGAAGGGACACGCTTTCGAAAGCTGGTTCCAGAGCTCCGGCGCGTATGACTCCCAGGTGAAGCGCAAGTTGGTGAATTGCCCGCATTGCGGCTCGGTGAAGATCGAGAAAGCGATCATGGCGCCGCGTATCGTCGGCAAGAGCAAGAACCGCCCGGAGGCCCCCCCTGACACGGGTTCCGAGTCCACAGCGCCGCTGATGATGGCGCCGCAGGAAGCCGAGCTCCGCGCCAAGCTGAAAGAGCTGCGCGATCACGTGACCAAGAACGCGGACAATGTCGGCGAAAACTTCCCGAGCGAAGCCCGCAAGATGCATTACGGCGATATCGAACATCGCCCGATTTATGGGGAAGCGACGCCAGACGAAGCACGCTCGCTGATCGACGAAGGTATCGAGGTGACTCCGCTCCCTGTGCTGCCAGGCGACCGGAACTAGGCACAGCACACGCTTATGCGCGTTTGGACTCGTGCCAACCCTCTATCCCGATAGAAGAATCCGAAAGCTTCCGGGATACGGCAATTTTGTGGCGTTCGAGTCACAGGCGTGGACAATCGCTTTGCCAGCCCTTGAGACATGGCAAAACTGGCCTAACTTATAAGCAAGTGCCTGAATATGAGTCGCGCGCTGCACTCAGATCGCATTGCGCGATTTCGGACCTGGATGTGTCCTGCAGGCTATAGTGCTGATGTTGAGTCGCGATCGGAAAGACGCGTTCCGTTACCACATTAGGAGCATCGCGACCAACAGGACGGCCGACCAGCAAGGAGAGAGGGATCATGTACAACGATTCTCTGTTCAATGCGTTCGCTCGAAGTTACGAGGCCCGAAGTCAGACGGACATGTCGATGTCCGAGTATCTGGAATCCTGCAGAGGAGACCCGATGCGATATGCCAACGCGGCGGAACGCCTGCTGGCGGCGATCGGCGAGCCTCAAATGATAGACACGGCCAAGGATCCACGCCTTGGCCGTATTTTTTTGAATCGTACCATCCGCAGCTATCCAGCCTTTGCCGGCTTTCACGGCATGGAAGATACGATCGAACGCATCGTCGCCTTCTTCCGCCACGCGGCGCAGGGCCTCGAGGAACGCAAGCAGATTCTTTATCTGCTCGGCCCGGTCGGCGGCGGCAAATCATCGCTTGCCGAGCGCCTCAAGGCGTTGATGGAAGTCCATCCCATCTATGTGCTGAAAGCCGGCGACCAGCTCAGCCCGGTCTTTGAAAGCCCGCTCAGCCTGTTCGATCCCGACACGCTCGGCCCGATGATCGAAGAGAAATACGGCGTTCCACGCCGGCGGCTTACGGGTCTCATGAGCCCGTGGTGCTATAAGCGGCTCGAATCTTTCGGCGGCGACATCTCGCAATTCCGCGTCGCACGGATCCAGCCGTCGCGATTGCGCCAGATCGCCATCGCCAAGACAGAGCCCGGTGACGAGAACAACCAGGACATCTCCTCGCTGGTCGGCAAGGTCGATATCCGCAAGCTCGAAGTCTTCGCGCAGAACGATCCCGACGCCTACAGCTATTCCGGCGGCCTCAACCGCGCCAATCAGGGCATTCTTGAATTCGTCGAGATGTTCAAGGCGCCGATCAAGATGCTGCATCCGCTGCTGACGGCGACGCAGGAAGGCAACTACATCGGCACCGAGAACATCGGCGCCATCCCGTTCACCGGCGTGATCCTTGCCCACTCCAACGAATCCGAGTGGCAGAGTTTCAAGGCCAACAAGAACAACGAAGCCTTCATCGACCGTATCTGCGTCATCAAGGTGCCGTACTGCCTGCGCGTCACCGAAGAACAGAAGATCTATGAGAAGCTCATTCAGGGCTCCGAACTCGCCACTGCACCTTGCGCACCGGCGACGCTGGAGACCCTCGCGCGCTTCTCCGTGATGTCGCGGCTGCGCAAGCACGAAAACTCGACCACCTTCGCCAAGATGCGGGTCTATGACGGCGAAAGCCTGAAAGAATCGGATCCGAAGGCCCGCAGTGTTCAGGAATACAAGGACGCCGCCGGTGTTGATGAAGGCATGGACGGTGCCTCGACGCGCTTCGCGTTCAAGGTTTTGGCCGCGACCTACAATCACGACACGTCGGAGATTGGCGCAGATCCCGTGCACCTGATGTATACGCTGGAGCAGGCGATCCGCAGAGAGCAGATGCCTGATGAAGTCGAAAAACGTTATCTCGAATTCATCAAGGCCGAGCTTGTACCGCGTTATGCGGAGTTCATCGGCCATGAAATCCAGAAAGCCTATCTCGAATCCTATTCGGATTATGGCCAGAACCTGTTCGATCGTTACGTCGACTATGCCGATGCCTGGATCGAGGATCAGGACTTCAAGGATCCTGACACCGGACAATTGCTCGATCGCGAATTGCTCAATCAGGAGCTGAGCAAGATCGAAAAGCCGGCCGGAATTGCCAACCCCAAGGACTTCCGCAACGAAGTCGTGAAGTTCTCGCTTCGCTCACGGGCGCAGAATGGCGGAAAGAATCCGACCTGGACGAGTTATGAGAAGATCAGGGAAGTCATCGAAAAGCGCATCTTCTCTCAAGTCGAAGATCTGCTTCCGGTGATCTCCTTCGGATCGAAGAAGGACGGCGAGACCGAGAAGAAGCATGACGACTTCGTCGCGCGGATGGTCGATCGCGGCTACACCGAGCGCCAGGTTCGTCGTCTCGTCGAATGGTATATGCGCGTGAAACAGGCCGGCTGACGCAAGGAGCCAACATAACGTGGCCATGCATATCGTCGATAGACGCCTGAACCCGAGCAGCAAGAGTCTTGAGAACCGCCAGCGGTTCTTGCGACGCGCGAAAGCTCTGGTTCAGGGAGCCGTCAAGAAAGCCTCCCAGGACCGCGACATCAAAGACGTCCTGGAAGGCGGCGAAGTGTCCATCCCGCTCGACGGGATGAACGAGCCGCGCTTTTACCGCGAGGGCGGAATTCGCGACCGGGTATTGCCCGGCAACGTGAAATTCGTGGAAGGTGATTACCTTCAGCGGCCGCAATCGAAGAGCGGCAGATCGAACGATGCCGGCGAAGGCGACGGCGAGGATGCGTTCCGGTTTGTGCTCAGCCGGGAAGAGTTCGTCGACATTTTCCTCGACGACCTGGAACTGCCGGATCTTTCCAAGCGCAAGCTGGCCGAAGTCGAGAACGAAGGCCTGCGCCGCGCCGGATATACAACGACAGGCTCGCCTGCCAATATCTCGGTCAGCCGCACCGTGCGCTTGGCCATGGCACGACGGGTTGCACTGCAGCGACCGCGACCGGAAGCCATTGCGCTGCTGGAAGCAGAGTTGGAGCATTGCAGTGACGAGCGCCGTCCCGAATTGCTGGCTGAAATCGAACGGCTGAAATCCAAGACGCGGCGAATTCCCTTCATCGATCCCATCGATATCCGCTATCGCCGCTTCGAGACCATGCCAA
>NZ_JBGMOE010000134.1:0-7413 GCF_041424195.1 Tardiphaga sp.
ATGAAGCCGCCGGCGCCGGTTTCCGGCGAAATTTCGGTGGAGACGGCGCGCATGCCGGTCGGCAGTACGGCGGCCATGAAGCCAGCGCCGTTGGCGCGCACCAGTTTCGGTTCGCGGATCGGCTCGCCGGCAATGAAGGCCGAACGCGCGATGGAGCCGGCGATTTGCGCCGCTGCGTCCGGGCGGCTGTTACGGCTGATGACGTTGGTGCTCGCCGCTGATGCGGGCCAGGACTGCCATTGGACATCGTCGGGACCAAGCGCCTGACCGAGCGCGATATCGGCCTTGGCGACGAGAACGTCGGTTGTCGGGGCTTCGGCGACCTGGGGCGGCGGCGGTGTGTCCGATGTGCTCGCAAGATATAGCGCCACACTGCCAGCGCCGAGTGCAATGGCGAGGACCACAATGCGTGCGGTATTCATACGCTTCACTTTCCACATTACGCCGCGACGCTGCCGCCGCTGTAACGGGAGTTGACCAGTTATTCGTCAAAGCATGGTTAATGAGCGGTATCTAAATCGCGTTAATAGAAAGTTCAGATCCTAGTGAAGTGCGAAGCGCGCCAGGTCGACCGTCCTCACCCAGTCGGTGTCCGGGTAAACGAGCAGTGCGCCGAGGGCGAGGGCAACACCGTAGGGGATGCCGGTTTCCTTGTGATGCAAACGCATCAGCCAGGCCTGACCACCGAGCGCATAGGGCAGCGGCCACTGCCGGAACTGGAGCAACAGCAAGGTCAGCGCGCCGCCGAACAGCGAGGCGTAAACGAGGTAGTTCAGGAGATGGTCGAAGCCGAACCATAGCCCCGCGGCTGCGGCGAGCTTGGCATCGCCGCCGCCGATCCAGCCGAACGCGAAACAGGCGAAAGCGACCACCAGCACGGTCGCCCCGGCGCCGAGATGCGACAGCGCATCGTGAAGACCCATCCCGCCGAAGACCGCCAATATGGCGAAACCCGCCACCAGTAGCAGCGAGATGCGGTTCGAAATGGTCATCGTGAAAAGGTCGCTGATCGACGCATAGGCCATCAGGCCCGGGAACAGCAGGAGGCGCGTTAAATCGAGGATCATGGGTTCAGAAGCCCGTTGCGGCGACGACGGAAAACCTAGCCAGCAGAAATGAACAATCGGACAACAAGAAAGAATTTACCAAACGCTGGCGATCCGAATCGCAACGGCCGCCAGCGCGAGGATCAATGCGACGCAGACCAGGCCGGCAGGGTCACGCAGCGAAAGCTGCAGTCCTTCCAGAACGGAGCGGGGTGTGTCCGGGTGTCTCATACGCAGAACGATCCTGGAGGCCGACGATCAGCAGCGTTCGGAAACAAAAAAGGCTCCGGAAACCGGAGCCTCTGATGCACTCGAAACCGTTGCTTACTTGAGCGACGAGTTGATCGAGGTGAACTTGGCGTTCAGGTTGGTGCCGAGGCCGTTAACGACCGCGATGATGGCCAGCGAGATGCCGGCGGCAATCAGGCCGTATTCGATAGCGGTGGCGCCGGATTCATCCTTGATGAAACGCGAAACGAGGTTCTTCATAATACAAAACTCCATATGTGCACGTGGCTGTCGATCGTGATGCCTGGTCTCCCCGGCGTTCTCAGCACCGTGACCATGAGGGAACACTAGGAGTGGGGAATTGCAGTGCGGTTAATTCGATTGATGAAAGTCGGTCGCATTTGTCTCTTCTTTTGCACGGTAAATACCTACTTAAGACGAGTTTAGAATGACTTGGGTGTGATGACACCGCGCGTGTCCTGCTTGCTTCATCCCTCGTTAAGCATGGCGCGGTAACTCTTGGCCTCCGGATCCGGCGAGGTCGCGATGACTACACTGCCCATGGACATCATGAATATGTTCGGCGAGACCATCATGAAGGTGGTGCCGATCACGCTGGTTCTGGCGGTTGTCTTTACGGTGCTGACGCATTTCTGGGCCTGCAATCCGGGCAAGCACTGGTGGCGCAAGACGGAGATCGTGACCGACGTGGTCTACTGGTTCTTCGTGCCGCTGATCACCCGCGTCGTGCGTATCGGACTGCTCGTGGCCGGCGCTGCCGTCGTCTTCAATATTCACGATGCCGATGAACTGATCGCCTTCTACGACAACGGCCACGGGCCGCTGGCGCAGATGCCGCTCTGGGCACAGGCGATCTTCTTCCTCGTGGTGTCCGACTTCATGCTGTACTGGCTGCACCGGATGTATCACGGCGGCGGCTTCTGGAAATACCACGCGATCCATCACTCGTCGGAAGAGGTGGACTGGATCTCCGCGGCACGGTTTCACCCGGTCAATCTGTTTCTCGGCACCGTCGCCGTCGACGTGCTGCTATTGATGGCCGGTATCTCGCCGAACATCATGCTATGGGTCGGACCGTTCACGACCTTCCACTCGGCTTTCGTCCACGCCAATCTGAACTGGACGCTTGGGCCGTTCAGATATGTGCTGGCGACGCCGGTGTTTCACCGTTGGCACCACACCTCGCTGGAGCGCGGCGGCAACACCAATTTCGCCGGCACGTTTCCGATCTGGGACATCATGTTCGGGACCTTCCGCATGCCGAAGGGTGAACTGCCGGACAATTACGGTGTCGACGGCGAGCCGTTGCCGACCGCATTCACGGGCCAGCTGGCCTATCCGTTCAAGCAGTAGGGCACTCTCTTCTCCCTTCCCACTGCGCAGCTTCGCTGCTTGAGGGAGGAAGCCTCTGGCGCCGGCGCGTCATATCCAAATTTCAAACAGCCTCTGTCCTGAAACATGCGGTCCTGAAAACATGCGCTCGCGATCTCGCGGCGCCCAATGGCGTCCGAGGTGTGAGCATTCCCTTTCGCCCCCAATCAAGAGGGCGCACGGAACGCCGGGTGCCCGATGCACCCCTGGCCCGTGCGCTGGATGCCGTCTTCGGCAAACAAGTGCGCCCAGGATTTCGGAGTCACCGGGAAACAACCCGGCGTTCCGTACGCGGCAGTTTTAACGGCTCGCTTCGCGTCTACCCCTGGTGACCGACCCTGCGGTTGGATCACCACTCCAGGGGACTTCCACGCCGCCGCTCACCCTCTGTACGAGGAGAAAGCCTTGGCGCTGCCCCATGGCGCAAGGCGATGCGCCGGGATAACGCGACTTGGGCCGTACGCAGATGGTGTGGTCGTCAGACCGCTCGGCACAGGCATTCGCTCCGAAGAGCGAAAGGCACCCACACGTCGCGGTCTCGAACACCACCGGCGTCCACCGCATCCCGCCCCGCGTATCGTGACGATCGCGAGCCGCCCCTCTCAGTGAGGCGGGATGGCAAGGAACATAATCCATTTAGGTATATTGTCAATAGTGGGTAGGAAGAATGTTTGCGCTGGGTGAGGAGCCGAGCCCGCCCCACGCTGTCATTGCGGGCTCGGTCCGGCCCGCTTCGCGGTCCGTCCTGCTCCGGAATGACGCGGGGAGGCTGAGCTTCGCAGTCATCCGCCCTATCATTTCCAGTTCCTTCATCAATTAACGGCACATTTGCCATGTCGGGCGCCGGCACCGCTGCGTATCTGCTTTTGTCGGCTTGTATCGTCCCGGAGTACAGGATGTCGTTTCAGTCGAAGCGCGCACGCACGCGCGTGGTTTTAGTGGCCAAGGCCTTGGCAGTCGGGGTCATGTTGTTCCCTGTTGGAGGGCTATCGGCCCCCGCGGACGATCTGATCTCGGTCACTGTCGATCAGGCCAAGCTCGTCAAATTCCCTGACAAGATCGCGACCATCGTGGTCGGTAACCCCTTGATCGCTGACGTGACCCTACAGCCCGGTGGCGTGGTCGTGGTGACCGGCAAGGGCTATGGCGCCACCAATGTGATTGCCATGGATCGCACGGGTGCTGTCCTGATGGATCGGCTGGTCCAGGTCGAAGGTCCGACCGACAAACTCGTCACCGTCTATCGTGGTGTCGAGCGCGAGACTTACACCTGTAAGCCGGAATGTCAGAGGCGGGTGACGCTCGGTGACGGAGACACTTTCTTCAGATCCGCGCTCGGTCAGGCCGGGACTCTCAACACTCAGGCCACGACGGCAGGGAGCGCCGCCAAGCTCAGCAACTGACCTGCGATCTCGGAAACGCGCGAATGACGCCGCATCCCATGCGGTGTGGGCGGAGACATGGTTAACAACGGGCTAACGCATCGAGCCGTCTTGTCTCGATCCGGCGAAACACTTCAACAATCTGTTTCCGATACATCTCGGCGGTAGTTATTTCCCTCCCGCCGAGGCACTGCAGATGCTGCGACCGTTGATTTCGATGGTGACACTCGCCAGGCGGCTGCGCCGTTTCGGCGGCAACAGCAGCGGTTCGGCCGCGGTCGAATTCGCGATGATCGCGCCGGTCTTCTTCGCGTTGATTTTCGCCATCATGGAAACCGGAATGGTGTTTCTGGCGGGACAGGTCCTTGAAACCGGCGTCCAGGATGCTGCGCGGTCGGTCTATACGTGTTCCGCTGCAGCTACAGCCGTCGATTTTAAGACGTCGATCTGCGCGCGCGCATCGGCCCTGATGGATTGCACCAAGCTCGACATCGATGTGCGCTCGTACGATGCCGGCACAGCGATCACGATTTCGGATCCGATCGACGCCAGCGGCAACTATGTGTCGACGAATCTCGTCTACCAGCCGCCAGCCTGTCCGACCAGCAAGACGGTGGTCGTACGCGGCTTCTATCAGTGGCCGCTCTATGTGACCGGCCTCGGCTACAACATCGCCAATATCGGTCGTGGAACGATGAGCAGCAAGCGCCTGCTGGCCGCGACAGCGGCGACCGGACCGCAGTGATGGCAAGGATCGGGACAATGCGCGTGCGTATGGCAGCACTGGCCGCCTGGCGGCAGGCTTTGCTGTTGCGGGACGATGCGAGAGGCGTCTCCGCGGTCGAGTTCGCGATGATTATTCCGCTGATGTTCCTGATGTTCTTCGGCATGCTGGACGTGTCCAACGGTTTTGCCATCGATCGCAAGGTCAGCCAGATTGCACAGGGCATGGCCGATCTGGCCTCGCGCTACACGACGCTCGCGGAAACCGATGTGTCGAACTTCTTCATCATTGGCGACGCGATGCTGACGCCTTACGACAAGACGCAGCTCCAGGTGTCAATCAGCCAAGTGTATATCGATCCGGCGACCAAGACCGCCAAGGTGGTGTGGACGCGCGGCGATTATCCCGCCGGGAAAGATGCGAATGGCAATGTTGTGGTCAGGAAAGTGAAAGACATCGTATCGGTTCCCACCGACCTGATCGTCAAGGACGCCAACGGGAACTATCTGCCGAACCAGTATCTGATCCTCGGCGAGGCCAACTATAAATACGTGCCGACGATCGGCTGGGTCGTGCCGAAGGGCGGGCTCGCATTGGCGGATACGATGTACACGCGACCGCGGCAAACGTCATGCGTCGTGATGGTGACGAGCTGTACGCCGTAGGGTGGTGAGCACACGCTGCGTTTTGTAGTTACAGCGAGCGATCGTCGATCCACTTTCCGGATCATGCTTCAGCAAAAAGGCCGCGCTCAGGAGCGCGGCCTTTTCGTATTCAGTCGATCAACGCGCAAGCACGAAGCTCGCGAGCAATCGTTTAGCCTGCGGCGCGGAGATTGTCGGCCGACGACTTGCCGGAACGACGGTCAGCAACGATTTCGTAGCTGATCTTCTGGCCTTCACGCAGGGTGCCAAGACCGGCACGCTCAACGGCGGAGATGTGAACGAACACGTCGTTGCCGCCATCGTCCGGCTGAATGAAGCCGAAGCCCTTGGTCGCGTTAAACCACTTCACTGTTCCCATGCTCATGGGGGTAGTCCCTTCTCAAGAATATAGTGTAGCCCACGAAACATATGTGGGCTGGTGACATCGAATTTTTGGAAGGGTCGTCAGTCTAGACCGGCTGCACCGGGGGATAGATAATGTCGTCCGGCCGAAAATCGATTAACTCATATTAGGGGAAGCGCCCCCCCAAAACAATCCTGACGCGCACGATTTTTTGATTGCGCACGAATGGTCAGGAACGCTTACCTATCCGCGCATCGCGAGAGAGCGGATGCGCGGATTGGTTGTCGTTACCGTATCAACTGTCGACAGTTTAGGTGCGCGACGCGCTTAACGGCGACGGAACTGACCGCGCGGCGGTGCACCACGCGGAGGACCACCGGGACGCTCGTCCTTGTGGCGGAAAATCAGGCGCCCCTTTTCGAGATCGTAAGGCGACATCTCGATGGTCACGCGATCGCCGGCCAGCGTCTTGATACGGTTCTTCTTCATCTTGCCGGCGGTATAGGCGACGATTTCGTGTCCTGCATCCAACTGCACGCGATAGCGTGCATCGGGGAGGATTTCGGTCACCAGTCCTTCGAACTGGATCAGCTCTTCTTTGGCCATTGTTAGCTCCAGATCGATCGGCTGTTAGCGTGGCCGCTGGGTGCGGTTCGGGGTTGTATTCGGTCGGCTTTCGCGATGCAGGAAGGCAACGCCCTGCATCCCTTCTTTAGTCGTAGTTCCGGCCTGGTTGGCCGGACGTGAGATCGGCTCATGCCGTGCATTCTCGTGTCTCGCATTCTCGTTCCGACCATGGTCGCGGTTCGGTTGCGATGCGCCACCGTTGCCGCCATGAGGGCGACGACGGTTGCGCGCGTTCTTGCCGGGCGCTCCGTCATTGCTGCGTGGTGCGTGCGGGGCGGAGCGACCGTTGCGCTGACCGCCACGGTTCTGGGAAGGCGACGGCCCCACGTCGTTGCGGCCTGGGGTGCGGCGGTCTTCCTTCGGAAGCGAAATGCGGATCAACTTTTCAATATCGCGCAGATACGCCATTTCCTCGCCCGCGCAAAGCGAGATTGCAATGCCTTCGCGTCCCGCGCGTGCGGTACGGCCGATTCGGTGGACATAGGTTTCCGGGATATTCGGCAGGTCGAAATTCACCACATGGGTAATACCGTCGACGTCGATGCCGCGGGCGGCGATGTCGGTGGCCACCAGGGTGCGGATTTCGCCGGTGCGGAACTGGGCGAGCGTGCGCTCGCGGTGGTTCTGCGACTTGTTGCCGTGGATTGCCGCGGCGGCGATGCCGGCGCGCTCGAGGCCCTTCACGACCTTGTCGGCGCCGTGCTTGGTGCGGGTGAACACCAGCGCGCGGTCAACCGTCTCGGTCTTGAGGATCTGGGCGAGGATCGTCGGCTTGGCAGAGTGATCGACCAGCATGATACGCTGGCTGATGCGCTCCACAGTGGAGGCGACCGGGGTCACCGCGACGCGGGCCGGATCCTTGAGCATTGCTTCGGCAAGATCGGCGATGTCCTTGGGCATGGTGGCCGAGAAGAACAGCGTCTGGCGCTTGATCGGCAGCTTGGCGACGACTTTGCGGATGTCGTTGATGAAGCCCATGTCGAGCATGCGGTCGGCTTCGTCGAGC